>JASJEA010000031.1 GCA_030064935.1 Crocosphaera sp.
AGAAATTATCATTAATGCCAATTTTTTCTATTTTTAGAACTTGACTCCAAAGATTAGCAAGTATCTTTTCTTCCGGGGTGCTTGGTGAAATATAATCCCTTTTTAGGGTGGAAAAATCTGGTTCAGGAAAAGCACGATAATCAATTTTTCTGTTAGGGGTTAAGGGGAAACAGTTTAAACCAACAAATAGTGAAGGAATCATATAAGTGGGTAGTTTCTGTTGTAAATATTGACGTATTTCAGTGACAGTTTGTGATGATAAAAGAGTTGAGTTTTGCTTATCTTTTGTTTGATGATTAGAATTAGGAATAACATAGGCAACCAACTGGGGTTGGTTATTGGTATCATCTTTGGTAATTACTTTCACTTCTTTTACCTGATGATGTTGCTTTAAAATAGCTTCTATTTCTCCTAATTCAATACGAAACCCCCTAATCTTAACTTGTTGATCAATTCTTCCCAAAAATTCAACTTTACTATCTTTGCGATAGCAAACTAAATCGCCAGTTTTATAGAGTTTTTTCTCAGGATTAAAGGGACTATTGATAAACTTTTCTTCCGTTAATTCAGGGCGTTTTAAATAACCCCTTGCTAAACCATCTCCCCCAATATAGAGCTCCCCTGGAACTCCGATGGGAACAGGTTGTAAATGAGTATCTAAAACGTAAACTTCTGTATTGGAAATAGGATAACCAATAGTAATTTTTTCCCGTTCATTACTAATACAATTAGACAAGGACCAAATAGTGGTTTCTGTAGGGCCATAAACGTTGTAGAGACGATAACCAAGTGTTAATAACCGAGCAGCTAACTCTTGAGATAATGCTTCTCCCCCACTTAACATCGTTAAATTAGGGGTTCCTTTCCAACCTGCTAATAATAACATTTGCCAAGTGCTAGGAGTTGCTTGCAAAATCGTAACTTGAGATTGGTTTAATGTCTTTAATAATTCTCTTCCATCACGGGCAACTTGACGAGAAGCTAGGATTAATTTCCCTCCTGTAATTAAAGGTAAAAATATTTCTAAGGCTGCTATATCAAATGAAAGAGTTGTGACACTTAACCAACTATCTTGAGTGGTTACTTGGAGTTGATTTTTAAAGTGTAATAGCAAATTAATTAAGCTTTTATGTTCAATTTCTACTCCCTTTGGCTTTCCCGTTGAACCTGAAGTATAGATAATGTAAGCTAAATTGTTTGAGGTAAGATTAGAGTGAGGATTCTGTTGATATTCTTGCCAATGATTATCTTTATTTTCATCAACAAAAATAACTTGCTCTTGATAGTTAGGTAGATTTTTCATCAGCGCTCGCACTGAAACTAAAAACGATACTTGAGCATCTTCTAGCATATAATTAATGCGTTCTTGAGGATAACTCGGATCAAGTGGTAAATAACTTCCTCCTACTTTTAAAATAGCTAAGAGGGTAATAATCATTTCTACAGAACTTTCTAAATAAATTCCTACCACTGTTTCCAATTTAACCCCTAAACTTTGTAGCTCATAAGCTAATTGATTGGCCTTACTATTTAAGGTTTGATAAGATATTTCTTCTCCTTCAAAAACTAAAGCTATTGCCTCTGGAGTCTGTTTAACTTGTTTTTCAAATAATTGATGAGTGCAAATATCTTGAGGATAAGCTGATTGAGTTTGATTCCATTCAACTAATAATTGATTTTTTTCTTTTTCACTTAGTAATGATAATTTACCAATGGGTTTTTGAGGAGCAACTACTATTTCAGCTAATAAAATCTGAAAATGTTTTGTCATTCTTTCTATGGTTGAAGTCTCAAATAAGTCCGTATTATATTCCCATTCACCTAACAGTTTTCCCTGAGATTCTTCCAGAGATAAGGTAAGATCAAATTTTGTATTGTCTAAAGATAATTTTAAAGGTTTTACATTCAAATCAAGTAATTCTAAGTCTTCTATCGGTGCATTTTGAAAAGCAAACATCACCTGAAATATAGGTGTATAACTCAAATCTCGTTCTGGTTTTAATACCTCAACCAACTTTTCAAAAGAGACATCTTGATGGTTATATGCTTCTAAACAAACTGTTTTTACATGACTTAATAATTCTCTAAAACTAGGATTATTACTAAGATCACTTCTTAAGGCTAAAGTGTTGACAAAACAACCTATTAATTGCTCAATTTCTCTATGGTTACGGCCGGCAATAGGTGTTCCAATAATAATATCTTCCTGCCCACTATAACGATACAATAATACTTTATAGGCTGTCAGTAATGTCATGAATAAACTAACCCCTTCTTTTTGAGAAAGGGATTTAATTTTTGTCGTTAATTCTGAGGGTAAGGAGAAGCTTAAAACCGAGCCTCGATCCGTTTTAACCCTAGGGCGAGGATAATCTGTTGGTAATTCTAATTGAGGTAAAGCTCCCCTCAGTTTCTGTTGCCAATAGTTTAATTGAGACTCTAATCTATCTCCAGTTAGGTATGTTTTTTGCCACAAACTAAAGTCAGAATACTGAATAGGTAAAGGGGATAAAGTATAACCTAAATTATTACAATATGCCCGATAAATATTTTTTAATTCTGTCAATATAATTCCCCACGACCAACCATCAAAAATGATATGATGAACATTGATTAATAATATATAATTTGTTTCCTTTAATTGTAATAATTTTACTCTAAATAAACAATCTTCAGCTAAATTAAATGCAGTATTGGAAACTTGACTAACTATTTTTTTAGCTTCTATTTCTCTTTTTTCACTGGCTAAATGTTCTAAATTAATGGTAGATAATTTAAAGTTAATGTTGTGCTTAATATCTTGGACAGGGTTTCCTTTTACGTCAATAAAGTTAGTTCTTAAATTTTCGTGCCGTTTGATAATTTCATTGAAACTTTTTTCTAAGGCACTCAGATCTATTTTTCCCTCTATTTGAAAAGCAAAGGAGAGATTATAGGCACTATTATTCGGATTTAATTGCTCTAAAAACCAGATACCTTTTTGAGAAAAAGATAGCGGAATATTTCCTTCTTTCTCTTGCGGTTTAATCGATGGTAATGGTAAAGTATTCTTTTCCTTATCCAACCTTTTCAGATGTTTAGATAATTGAGCAATTGTAGAACATTCAAACAGTACACTTATAGCTATTTCTACCTCAAATGTATCTCTAACTAAAGAAATAAGTTGTGTTGCGAGTAGAGAATGTCCCCCTAACTCAAAGAAATTATCATTAATGCCAATTTTTTCTATTTTTAGAACTTGACTCCAAAGATTAGCAAGTATCTTTTCTTCCGGGGTGCTTGGTGAAATATAATCCCTTTTTAGGGTAGAAAAATCTGGTTTAGGAAAAGCACGATAATCAATTTTTCCATTGGGAGTTAAGGGAAAAGTCTCTAACACTATCAATGCTGAGGGAATCATGTAATTTGGGAGTTGCTGTTTCAGGTATTCCCTAATTTTAGGCAACATTTCTGATGAAGAAATTTGAGATGAGTTAGGAATAATATAAGCCACTAATCTTCGATTTTTATAGCTATCTTCTCGAAGCATTACTTTAGCTTCTCTCACCTGAAAATGTTGAGTTAATATCGTTTCTATTTCACCTAATTCAATGCGAAAACCACGAAGCTTAACTTGATTATCAATGCGTCCTAAAAATTCAATATTTCCGTCTGGTAAGTATCTGGCTAAATCCCCTGTTTTATATAATTTTCCTGGTCCAAATGGGTTATTAATAAATTTTTTTTTGGTTAATTCTAGTTGATTTAAGTAACCACAAGCTAATCCTTCTCCTCCGATATATAATTCTCCGGCAACACCGATAGGAACAGGATTTTTTTGACGATCAAGAATATAGGTTTTGCGATTAGGTAAGGGAAAACCAATAGGAATTGTAGTATATGATTTTATTGATTTAGGATCTTTGGGAACCTCAAAAGTAATCGCTGTAATTGTTGTTTCAGTGGGACCATAAGCATTGAGTAAAGTTATGTCTTTGAGGGGACTTTGATACCATTTTTTAACAGTATTTAAAGGTAAAGATTCACCACCAGAAATAACTAATCTCAGTTGATTGCTCGAATCAGAAAAATTATCATCTTCCAAAAATTGTAACCATTGAGTCAAATAAACTGGAGGGAAATTAACAACAGTTAAACCAAAATTAGTAATTGTTTTGTTCAAATCGAAGGGAGTTAAGCTTTTGGCATCAACCAAAATTAAAGTTGCTCCCACTGCTAAAGTTGGTAAAATTTGCTCTAAAGAAACATCAAAACTAAAAGAAGCAAATTGTAAAACACGATCGCTCAAATTCAATTTATAATGGGCGATCATGTTTTGACAATGATAGGATAGTGCTTGATGGTTAATTAAAACACCTTTCGGTATTCCCGTTGAACCTGATGTATAAATAATATAGGCTAAATTTTCTTCTGTTATATTACTCTCAACCTCAGCAAAAGATTCAGCCTCAATTTTCTCCCAATCTGTATCTAAATTAATTATCTTTAAGGATTTGATAGATAACTTAGAATTCAAATATTCTTGGGTTAACAAAATTGAGATATGTGAATCTTCCATCATAAACTTCAAACGTTCTTGAGGATATGTGGGATCTAAAGGTAAATAAACACCTCCTGCTTTAAGAATCCCTAATAAACCGATAATCCTCGCCAAAGAAGCTTCTAAAAATAGGCCAATGAATTCCCCTGAATCGACTCCTAGTGTTTGTAAATAATTGGCTAATTGATTAGCTTTTTGATTCAATTCTTTATAGGTAAGTTGCTCATTTTCAAAAATTACGGCAATCTGATCAGGATTTTTTTTTACTTGTTCTTCAAATAACTGATGAATACATTTATTTTGGTTATAATTTATCTGCTTCTCATTCCATTTATGTAGTATTTTATTTTTTTCATCGGCAGTCAATAAAGCTAATTTACTAATCCGTTGCTGAGGAGCATCAACAACAGAGTTAAACAAGATTTTAAAATGATTAATGATGCGATTAATTGTTTGATAATTAAATAAATGAGAATTATAAATCAATTTGCATTGGGAATTATTTGTGTGCAAATTATTATCTGAATCAACACATAAAATTAAATCAAAATGATTTGGCAAACAACCCAAATCGACTAAACATGAATTTAGAAAAGCAACATTTGACTGTTTTTTTTCTTTTCCTATTTTTCTCTCAATATTATTAAATAAATATTCAAAATCTGTACTCTCAGAGATTTCAAGTGTGATCGAAGAAAAGTCAAAATAGGATTGATTATCTTCCAGTTCCTTAAAAGAATCAAAACCAACACTAATAATTGTCTCTTCTTGATGATAACGATAGACTAAGCATCCCCAAATTGCTAAGAAAAAAAACGGTAATGAATCCCCTAATTTTTCACCTTGAAGCCTAAAGATATCAAATATTTCTTGTTTATAATTTGTGGTTTGTGTTAATTGACGAGGATAATCCAGAGGCAATCTTAACTGATACATAGTGTTTAGGGTATCACTGGGGTTGATGTAGAAATTATCTATCATATTGAGAATTTTAAAGTTAGCGTTAGTTTGCCAAAAATTGAATTAAATTGTAAAAGATTTTCAAGTTTTAAGACAAAATAAAAAGGATATCATTAATGACACTCCTAAAAGGTTCTAACTATTTTGCCTCAGATGATGGGAAATAGTTAGAAGCCCTAAATCACATTAAGAGGAGAAATTTTGTTATACCAGCACACAAAAGGTTATTAAATTATTGTGAGGTAGGTATCACCTATAGTCTCACCAAACTTAAAAATAATCAACGATAAGGTTTATTCTATTGGGGATCAAGTTTCAACACAGCCATAAAAGCCTCTTGAGGAACATCAACTGTACCAATAGCCTTCATGCGTTTTTTCCCTTTAGCTTGCTTTTGCAGTAGTTTCTTCTTCCGAGAAATATCCCCCCCGTAACATTTAGCTAAGACATCTTTACGTAACGCAGGAATATGTTCACTGGCAATTACTTTCGCCCCAATGGCTGCTTGAATGGGAACCTTAAATTGATGACGAGGGATTAACTCTTTTAATTTCTCCGTCAAAGCGCGGCCTACATAATAAGCTTTATCTCGATGAACGATCATGGCCAAAGCATCCACACCATCCCCATTAACCAAAATATCCAATTTCACCAAAGGATTTTCCCTATAACCAATTAAATGATATTCCATGCTGGCGTAACCCCGTGATCTCGACTTTAACTGGTCAAAAAAGTCAGTCACCACCTCAGCTAAGGGTAACTCATAGATCAAAGCAGTTCTCGATAAGGTAAAGTAACGCATATCCTTAAACACCCCTCGACGACTTTGACACAACTCCATCAAGGTTCCCACATAGGTTTCTGGGGAGATCATTTCCACTTGGATATAGGGTTCTTCTACTTTTTCCCGTTGTTGGGGTGGAGGTAGTAAACTGGGGTTATCAATTTCCATCACTTCTCCCTCGATGGTAGTAACCCTATAGATTACGGAGGGTGCGGTGGTGATTAAATCTAAATTATATTCCCGTTCCAGACGTTCTTGAACAATTTCCATATGCAGTAACCCCAAAAACCCACAACGGAAACCAAACCCCATTGCACTAGAGGTTTCTGGCTCGTAGGAGAGGGCTGCATCGTTGAGTTTGAGTTTATTTAAAGCCTCTCGCAAATCTTCGTATTGATCAGAGTCTGTGGGAAATAACCCACAAAAGACCATTGGTTTGGCTTCTGTATAACCCGGTAAGGGTTCCGTGGCTGCTTGCTCGGCTAGGGTAATGGTATCTCCCACCCTAGCATCCTCAACGGTTTTAATGGCTGCTGCTAAATACCCTACTTCTCCAGCATGAAGGGAGTCTACTGGCATTTGGTTAGGAGAGAGAACTCCTAACTCATCAATTTCGTATTCTTTCCCAGAAGCCATCAAACGAACCCGATCGCCTGTTTTTACGGTCCCATCCATGACTCGAAAATAAACAATCACCCCTCGATAGGCATCGTAATAGCTATCAAAAATTAACGCCCGTAAGGGTTCATCAACAGTATCATTGGGAGGGGGAACCAGATGCACGATGGATTCTAGAATATCATCGACACCGATTCCTGCTTTGGCGGAGGCTTTAATAATACCACTACAGTCTAAACCCACCACTTCCTCGATCTCATTGGCCACCCGTTCTGGTTCTGATCCAGGTAGGTCTATTTTATTTAAAACCGGAATAATCTCTAAATTGTTTTCTAGGGCCAGATAAACGTTGGCTAGGGTTTGGGCTTCTACCCCTTGGGAGGAGTCCACCACTAATAAAGCCCCTTCACAGGCGGCTAGGGAACGGGATACTTCATAGGAGAAGTCAACATGGCCGGGGGTATCAATGAGATTAATGACGTAGTCTTCCCCCTCTTGGGAGCGATAGTTCATTCTCGCTGCTTGCAGTTTAATCGTAATTCCCCGTTCCCTTTCCAAGTCCATGTTATCGAGGAATTGTTCTTTCATCTGCCGTTGGGCAACGGTTTCGGTTACTTGTAGCATTCGATCGGCTAAGGTTGACTTTCCATGATCGATGTGGGCAATGATGGAGAAGTTACGAATGCGAGAAACAGGAACGTCGGTCATAGATTTTTTTGATGGGGTAGGTGTTTAAGGAAGTCAGAAGTCAAAAATCAGAATTTATTGTTATAACTAGGATTTATATTGACGATTTTAAAACATTCTGCCCTAAAAAGCAGGGTTTAAGACCCTATTTTCCGGGTGTCAGTCGGAGTTTTGTCTTGCCTGAGTCGAGCTTTATTATTTTGGTATTTAGCTGATAGTCTAGCACAATAATGCTGGCAAACTTCTTAATTATACCGATTACCTAATCTGACAACAGAGGATAATTTTGCTTTAAATCCTTTAGGTGCAAGTTGCTTAGGGAAAGGAAATCAAGTCCCTTATTTTTCTGATTTAATTGATAAGATTAAATCCAATTTACTGCTAGATTTATTGGGGAAAGTTGCCGTCATTCCTAATCCTTCTATGGATTCTAATACGGCTTTGTTTTCTTCAGGGATTGGACTACCGGGTAAGGCATTAAGTTGTTGAAAAATCTGTGAGAAGTTAACATAAAAATATCCCAAATTATCAGAAGGCAAAGCCGATTTAATGTTTTTAAATTGAGGATTGTTTGGTAAACTTTCTTGTTCTTTTTCCTTTTGAATTATCTCAAATGATGTGCCTAATGTGACCGCTAAATTTTGGTTATTTAACCATCCGTATGAAAAGACAACACCCTGAACAGGAACTGACCATTCTGTTACTTGAGTGCCGTTAATATCCCTTTGGTCAATGGTAACATTTCCTGTCTCTTGAGCGAACTGATTTAATTTTTCTAAGGTCTTATTTCCTGTGGTGCGATCGCTTGTTTCCAAACTCATCATTCCTCCTACTCCCAAATTGGCAATTCCACCTCGTTCCAATTGAATAATTCCTAATGCAAATTCCCCATCCATCCAATTAAAAAAGTCTCGCTCGGCATCTAAATTAAGTTGTTGAAACCCATTCCTAATTTCTCTAACAATGGTTGCTAGACTATCATCTTCAGCAGAAGCTGTAACTAATTCTTGCCATCCTTGATCAATCCCTTGTCCATTGGCTGAGACAAAAGTTTTCCCTGGAAAATCTGATAAAATATTGCCCTCAACCGTAGGGGGAATACTATCAATAAAGTCAAGATTATACTCAGCGATCGCCTGTATATGAAAGCCTTGTTTTTCTGCTCCGATACCAACCACAACTGACTTCAGTTGCTCTAACTGTTTTAATGTTGTTTTCGGTAGCGTCTCATCGGTATTTTCTAAAAATTGTTTGATGGTTTCTCCATAACTAGGAATATAAATAGTCAGCAGGGAATTCTTGACGGTTAGGGGCTTTGTTAATACCTCTTTTACCCCTGGTTTATCAGCATAGGATGATGAACCCTTAAAGGTATCGATAGCAGTTTCAATGGTATCTTCTTGATCTGCTACTACTAGGCGATCGTCCAATACAGCAAAACTAAAACTATCGCCGGACTCATTACTGGTTGTGGTAATAGTAATCTTTTGATAGTCTCTGGTTATTGGTTCAAAACCGGCTTCTTTTTCCAGCTTTTCCATAAACTGAAGTGCCTTGATTTTATTTTTTACTCCGATCACTAGCAAGGGTTGTAAGCCTTCTGTAACTGCCGCCGTTTCACGGGGAGGAAGTAGGGCAAAGGTAACACCATCTATCCAAGGTAAAACATCTTTTTCCAGGGAAATATTGTTATTAGAAAATGTTTCTTGTTCCCATTGATCGATACTGTCTTGAAATTCTTGTTTAGCTTCCGAGGTTCCATACTCAGACAGTTGTTTCCAAGCTCGATCGCTCGTGGATAGATAACCACTGGCAAAAGCAGACTCAGGAATGACTTCTGCTGCGGCTAAAGGGGTTATTTCCTGACTGGGAAGAAAAGGTAAGTCTCTTTGAAAATAATAGTAAGCTCCCACGCCTCCCACTGCTACAATCGTGGTTAAACCAACAATAGGAAGACAGCCCCATCCAGAATTATTGCCTGTTGACATAAAATTTATCCATAACGATTATCTTCATTATAGGTAATTATTTTTGAATCAATGAGAGAATAATTGCTCAATTAATACTCTTGTTTAATAGCTGCTAAGACTTGCTCATGAATCACTCCATTACTGGCTAAAACCCCGCAGTTATTGCTCAATTTGGCCCCTAAAGAAAAATCTAATGGTTGACCATTTAAGTCTGTCACTTTTCCCCCTGCTTCTTCCACGATAATCACCCCTGGAGCATGATCCCAAATATTTTCTTTTTTCCCTTCAAACTGCGCTAAAGGAACTCTGGTGTAAAAATGAGCTTCTCCTCTGGCGATCGCTCCATATTTCGCTAAAGAATCCATCTGTTTGGCCGCATATTGTAATCCCAAACGCTGATCGATGGCGGTTTGTACCTGGCGATCGCTATGAATGGATTCTATGCTTTCAATGCGATACAGTTGGGGAAATTCCGAAGAAGCATCAACCCGAATGGATTGAGGTTGGCCCCCTTCTAAGGGCATCTCCACAGCCCCCTGGCCCCGAATAGCCAAGAAAATAACCCCTTTCTTGCCATTTTGTCTAGGAAACGCAGGACAGGCTAAAATGCCTAATTTAATCTCCCCTGCTTCGACTAAGGCCAAAGCCACTGCATATTGATTCCCACGAATAAACCCTTTTGTCCCATCGATGGGATCTAATGTCCAGTAACGTTCCCCAACGCTTCCGTTACCCCAATTAATCCAGTTTATAACCTGCTCAGGGGTTGCTGTGGGAAGACTCTGTTTTACCTGATCAATAATCTGGGTACGAACTGTTTGTAACTCAGGTTTTTCGAGAAGGGTAGCATCTTCTTCCCCAATCACAGGATCATCAGGAAAGGCTTTGGCTAACCCTTGACATAAAACTGCTTGCGCCCCAAAGTCGGCCACAGTGACGGGGCTTGTATCTGCCTTTTTTATGGCTTGGCCGGCTTGATTTTGTTGCACTCGTTGACAAAGTTGGGCCGCCTCAGTCACGATTTCTAAGGCTATGTCTTTCTCTTGCTGATAATTCATGGCTAAAAAAATCTTGTCTTAATTATTATCTAATATCCCATGCAAGGCTTCTACTACCCGATGTAATCCCACAGAATTAGATGCCTTAAATAAGATGCGATCGCCGGGTTGCACAATGGTGGTTAACCTTTCGACTAATGCCTCATGGGTAACAAAAGACTCGGTTTCTATATCTGTCACCCCTAGGGCGATGGCTTGGGCTTGGGGATCATCAGCCAAGATAAAAAGACCATCTAGCCCCAATTTTTGCACCATTTCCCCCACTTCTTGGTGTAGTTGGGGAGATTGTTCCCCCAATTCTTTCATGGTACCTAAAACCGCAAAATGACGCTTTCCTGGGGTATCTTTCAATAATTGTAGAGCCGCTTTCATGGATTCTAGCCCTGCGTTGTAGGTTTCATCCAAGAGAACAATATCGTTGGCTAAAGAATATTGTTGCGATCGCCCTTTAGGTAGGTTAACTGTTATCCCTTGAGTGAGGGGAGTTGCATCTAAATTTAATGTTTTTAAGACAGCTAAAGCAGCCAAATAATTCAAGGCATTATGACGGCCCGGCAATGGTAAAGGAAAATCTATCCCTTTTACCCTTAATGTTTGATTTTCTAATAATTCCCCAGTAATGTCCCCTCCTTCCAATCCATAGGTGATGGTTTTTCCTTGCCACACCCTGGCGGCTGTTTCCATGAGACGTTTATCGTCTTGGTTGAGGATAGCTACTGCATCTTTAGGCATTTCGGCCAACAATTCACATTTGGCTTCTGCGATCGCCTGTCGTGAGCCCAGTCTGCCAATATGGGCTGTTCCGACATTAGTAATAATGCCAATGGTGGGAACAGCAATTTGGCTTAATAGGGCAATTTCTCCTCTTCCCCGCATGGCCATTTCGATCACAGCATAATCATGATCTGTGGTTAAGTCTAGTAGGGTTTTTGGTACGCCGATTTCATTATTATAGTTAGCTTCGGTTTTATGCACTTGACCATAAACTCCTAACACCGAAGCAATTAATTCTTTGGTGGTAGTCTTGCCTACAGAACCAGTTATGCCAATGATAGGAATTTTGCTCTGATTTCGCCACCAATTTGCAATTTGTTGATAAGCCTTTAAAGTGTCTTTAACAATAATCTGAGGAATTTTATTAGGGGATTTTACGGAGATTTGATGATCAACAATTAAAGCCATAGCTCCTTTCTCAATTGCCTTTTCTACAAAACCATGACCATCAAAATTCTCCCCTTTTAAAGCCAAAAATAGCTCATTTTTTTCTAGTTTACGGGTGTCTGTATTTATTTTTTTTATTTTTTTATCCAATAAAAATCCAGAGTTTTCTTGGAAGTTATCGAATAAGATTTGGGGGATTTCAGTGAGCATCATACTTAATTATCCTGAGGTAAAAACTAGAAAAAGTTTAGATATATTTACTGACAAAAAAAGGTCACATAACTGTGATCAAAATCACATACAATAGGTGTTCTTTTCCGTTACTTTAAGAAATGTCTTAACAAAATCAGATGAGGAAAGTTATTTTTAAAATTTCCTCCCAAACTGTTATAATAGTCAAACCATGAACTGGAAACTGTTAACCATAACCAATCAGGTGAAAATGCTTGAGCAATTTCTATTATTAAACCAAAAGCGGGCAATAAATTCACTTTAATATAAACGGAATTTTACAGCCCCAGGTTGAAATAATCAATTAGAATGGGCTGAAGGCCATGAAAAACTTATCTGCAACCTACTCACGACAGCAAGGATCTCAAGAAGAACAACTTATCTATGACTACCTAATACAGCACGTCCGAACGGATGCCCCTGGCCAGTTAGTCGAGGATTTTCGTCGCCTATTCGTGGAAGCGCGAGGGTTTCGTCATCCACAAGTTTATGTAGCCTTAGAGAAAATTGTCAAACGCAAGAACAATGAAGATCAGTTCAACTACTTCTTCAACCGTTGTTCTCATATTCTGATCAACCATTGGCAGATGGATGTTCAGTCTCATTCGGCCATCCCTGAGTTAATTGCCTTATTTGAGAATTTAGCTCCTCCTCGTAGTGGATATCATGGTGGTACTGCCAATCGAGTTAGATATTTAGTTAAAAGTTTTACCCAATGTGATGAGTACGTCAAATTACAAAGATTAGCAAGGGTTGTCAATAATAAATTAAACCCCGATAAATCTAATATAGTAGGTAATTTAATTCATCGTTATCCCTATCTTTATAATCATTGTTTATTAGGAGATGAAAGTAGCGAAGAACACCAACAAACTGTAAGAAAGATTAAAAATCAAACCGAAAAGCGTTTTGAAGTGAACTTGTCTCGCTATGTCACCTACAAGGTGAGATTAGCCAGAATGTCCCGTTCTGCTCAACCACCTCCAGAAAAAGGCCGTATTATTCGTCCTGTTAAAAATCCTACCCTTCTCAAAGATAAGGACTTAAATCAAGCTTTAAAGCATTATGTGGGAACAGTAGATGGTGGTTATACCTATAAAAGTTTATCTCAAAACTTTTTAAGTCATACGGTTCATACTCAAACCTTTGGCCGCTATAAGGACGACCTATATGAGTACATTCTTACTTCTTTAGATCCCAAATATTCCAAAGGTCAATTTAATAAAAATCTCTATCAATTATTACAAAATACCCTGCCTGAATGCAATCATCAAAAACCCAGTGAGTTCTTAATGTTACGTACATCCAGTCGCTTAATGAACTTTTTGGTGGTGGAAAATGGCAAAAAACCAGATCACTACGTTTTTGTTGATATGGTTTCTAACATGGGAGTGACTCGTACGATGGGATTACTTTTGAAAGTTGTTCTTGTTTCTAACAAGGTCAAACCCTATTTAGAAAAGCGTTTTTCTATCTTATTTAATCACTATGAATCCTTCACCAAAGAGGGGGTTCCTTGGTTAGTAAAGTCGTTGGAGAATTTACAATTAGCTTTTAGTGTTCATTTCGGAAAAGTGGATTTATCTTGTTTAAAACAAGTTAAAATGGGCTAATATAATTCAAGAAGGGAGAATTAAAAACCATTGTTTCAGACGACACGCCGTCGTTTAGCCCTATGGTACACCACAGTAACAGCCATTTTGTTGCTTCTGTTTGCGACAGGAGTGTTTTTTTATGTTCGTAGTACCCTTGTCGAACGGGTGGATGATACCTTAAAGCACGTTGTAGAGGTGGTAAACCGTTCTCTTGTCATAGAGTCCGTTTCTGTGTCTCAAGGACGCTACAAGGTCAATGTAGAGGCTAGTTTCCCAGACAATGCTGAGGCGGTTGAAGATGATCACATTGATCTCGAATGGTTTAACCCTCAAGGGAAGTTAGTTTGGTCTACTTTTAGTGATCCCCTTCTGATACCACTTCATCTTAGCCGACGACCGGAAACTGTACATCTAAGTGGTGCTCGCACTCTCAGGCAAGTTACTCAAAGAGTTAATTTAGACCGTTATATTTTAGGTTATTTACGAGTTAGTCATCCTTGGTTTGAGGTGACAAAACCCATTCGTCAACTGAGTTTTGATCTAGCATTAGGAACTTTTATTACCATTATTATTGTTGGGTTTATTGGTTGGTTTTTATCGGGTTTAGCAATTCAACCCATACGAGACTCTTATCAGAGTTTAAAACAATTTACAGCCGATGCCTCTCACGAATTAAGAAACCCGATTGCAACCATTCAAACCAATGTACAAATGGCTTTAGCTTATGGAAATACCGATCCGCAAGTACAAGAAAGACAGTTAAAAGTTGTAGAAAGGTTGACCAAAAGGTTAGGCAACTTAGTGAATGATTTATTATTTTTGGCCCGCTCTGATAGTGGGGTGTTACAAATTAGACAACAACCCATTCCTTTGGATGCTTTATTAATTGAAGTGATAGAAGAACAAAGAACATTTGCAGAACAAAAAAATATTTTCCTTTCCTTACGTATTGTCGAACCTGATAACAACAATGAAGAGAACTTTAGTTTATCGGCAGATTGGGATCAATTAGCTCGTTTATTTACCAATTTAATTAGTAATGGGTTAGAACATAGTTTTTCTGAAGAAAATGTCCCAGAAAAAGAGGCTGCTGTCGAAGTAGAATTAGAACGGATAAAACGAGATCGTTTTCATCAGTTACAGGTCAAGGTAAAAGATACTGGTAAAGGAGTTCCTGAAGTCGCTTTAAGTCATTTATTTGATCGTTTTTATCAAGTTGATCCCTCCCGTAAAAGTGCAGGTGGCTCTGGTTTAGGATTAGCGATTGCTAAGGCAATTGTTGATAATCATAATGGACAAATTAAAGTAGAAAGTGAGTTAAATAAAGGGACAATTTTTACTGTTATTTTACCCGTTTAAGTTGGTCTGGTTTAAAGGGTTTCGTGACTAAGATAGTATATTTACAATCCCCTAATCTTGCTCCAGTTTGTAACCATTGTGTAACCTGTTTATCAATGATAACTTTTGGTTTACCTAGTTGCTGAAATTGTCTGGCTTTATGATAGTGAAAGTTATTTTGAAGGGCATGGTCTAATTTTTCGGCGATCGCTTCTGAGTCGTGGTAAGCTTGTTCGAGTAAGAGGTAGTAAGAAGGAGGTTGTCCTACTACCGGTACTAAACAACAAAACCCCCATTGAAGATAACCTAATTGCTCAAGACAGTTTCTGACAAACTCAAGGCTTAATTTTTCCCCCACTAAGTCACTTACCTCTTTCCCTCGCCCCATAAACGTTAAACAAGGAGTCTGAGCATACCAATGGGAAACTTGAACGCGATCACCGATGCGATAACGAGATAAACCCCCTAACTGAGAAATAATGAGTTCGTAAGTTACACCTAATTCTAATTCGGTTAAGCTATAGATGCGATTTTGGGGATCTAAAAATTCAAAAACCACTTGATTAAGCAAAGGAACAAAACCCTTTGTTAATAGTAAGGGAAGAGTCATGGGAGCTTCTGTTGCGAGTAACCCTTTACCTTGCATAAAAACCTCTGGGAAATACTGTTGAAGCGTCTGGGCAGAGTCAGCAGCGTATTGTCGATCCCAACAGGAAATAAGTTTTAATTTAGGCCATAATTGATCCCAAGGAATTTTTGTTTCTAAAAGTAATTGCAAGCGACTAGAACTAAGACAAGTTTTGAGAGAATTATGTAATTTTTTATGATTGGCTTGAATAAAGTCTAATTCTGTTGTTAAAAAACTAGGACTCCAGAGGGAAAAGATTTCTAAATCTGGGGTTTTCAATAAGGCACAGGCTAAATGCCAGCGAAAAGATTCTACTGTAGGAAAATTTCCTTGAACTCGGATTAAAAATCGATTAATAAACCAACGTAAATAAGGACTAATATAAGCTGATTCGTCAATTTGTTGGGTGTCTTGATTTATTTTAGGAGAAATACAAAGGTAGGTTTTTCCTGTGTAAAAAGAGGGTCCATATCTGATTAGGTCATAAGCCCAAAGACAAAATAAATGGCTAAAACTAGCTAACAGTGAAGTAGTGTAAGGGATGGCTTTTTTAGCTCCTGTGCTACCAGATGTATATTCCCAAAAATGAATTGTTTCTGGGGTTAAAATAGAGTCTGATGGTTTTTGCTTTTGTTCCTTAATCCAGGGTTCTAGATTGTCATAATTAACGATGGGAATATCTTGCCAATCTTCTAAGGTTTTGACTTTTAATTGTGATCCATAGACAGTTTTAGTTAATTGCCTAATGATCTTTTTTTTGACTTTTTTTTGAGCTTTTTGTGGATAATTAAGGTTGTTAATAAATTGATTATAAACAGGAGCAAGAATATAGGAAAAAGATTTTATGAACTGTTTTGACATAGAGATAAACTTATGTTGAAATAGGGGCTTAAAATTGGCCTTCAGTCTTTAGAAAATATTGATCATTTGTAAACTTTTGTTTACATAAACTTGATTTCACCCCTTCTCTTTTGGATTATAAGATTATAATAAATGTATAGTTTATATACTCTCTAGGTTTTTGGGAGGTAAGACCATGCCATACCAACCAGGGATGTCTTCAGCACAACAGGCTGCTCAACGAGCTCAGCAAGCTGCGCAACAAGCACAACAAGCTGCCCAACGAGCTCAACAGGCTCAGCAACGATTTCTACAACAAAACCAACGGCATCGAGAAAGGAGTTTGCAATACGGGTGGTGGCTTAAGCAACAACAGCTATCCACACCGACTTTGCGGGTTCAAAACAAACCTCTACAGCCCACGCGAAAGTTCAAACCACAACCACCATTCGGACGCTTGCGATTGATGAACAAGATACGTTGTCCCAGTTGCGGTTGCGTTAATCAAGTTCAAGGGAATGAATCACAGTTTAGTTGTCAGTTTTGCCATACAAACATTAATGTTTTAGCTCGGCAAAATGAATTGTTTCGTTGAGTTGATTTTTGGGAAAAATTGTGATGGTTGAGTCGCAATTGCAAAATTTTTTCCTCTAATAACAACTTCTCTTGTTCTCATTGTTTTTCGAGTTCTGCCCTTGCAGTTTCTAAGAGCAGTTTTCATATCAATAGATTAACAATCAAAATGAAAATTCTCCCCAGACTCATCAGGATGAGTCTGGGAAACACTATGTAAGGGTTCTGAGGATAGATGGTTGGCTGTCAATTTAACTTGAGGATAAATCCATTTTCCGTAAGGAACAAAAGTATTTGCTTCAATTTCTACTCCGGAACTAATTCTAACGTCTCCACCAATAAATGCTTGATTTCCAATTTTAATTTTTTCTACAAAAACAACGATATTATTTTTTTTTGGTTTAATACTATGGGCGCAAATGCTAGATTGATGTCCCATAATTACCCCATCACCTATTTCTAATAATCCCCGATCAATAATTGATACAGTGGGAACCCAATAGACGTTTTTTCCTATTTTTGCCCCCCATAGTCGTAACCAGATAGAAAAGAGTCCAGGAATTAAATGTAAAATTTTTTCTAATACGGGAAAGGTATTATAAAGGATTTGAATTTGTTGAGTTCCCCACCAAGGATTATATTGATCTCCTTTTAAGTAACTAATGCCTTCTTTTAAGGGATAAAAGTATTGATGGATATGATAAATAATTAAAGGAAATCCATATAAATAAAATAGTAAAGTTGCTAAACTTAACCATCCAGGATACATGATTAAACCGAGGAAACAACTCGTTATCAAAAATAACATTAAAGTTGGGAAAAAATTCAGGATTATGCTTAGTAAGGTCATGATAATTATTGGGTCTTATTTAATGAAAAAGGATAAAATAATTTCTGTATTAAATTCATGTTTAGGATAATACCAATAGGCTGAATAGTATTATCTGATACTCGATAAGTGCCATGTAAACGATCCCATATTTTTAGGTTAGCAGCAAAATTTCCCAGTTGACTTCGACTGTGATGATAAGCATGATCTTCAGGTAAAATCAGCCAAGGATTTAAAAGATGATAAAGAATAGATTCTTTTTGTACATTTAGGGAACTATGTCGCCAAAGATCGAGTAAACAAGTTAAAAAAATACCTAAACTATAACCATGAAAATCCTTGAGTAAATACAACATTAAACTATTTATCCAAAGATAAGGTAAGAAAAAACTAGACCATAAAGTATTACGAGAAGTTCCCAACATATCCATCTGAGAAACAGTATGATGAACTGCATGAAGGGGAAAGAAAAACCTTTGATGTAAAAGGCGATGATGCCAATAATAAAGATAATCAACTACAACAAAACTTATGATGAAACTTAACCAAGGATCGATATCTAAGCAATTATTAGCTTGAGGTAAAAGCCAGGAATAAAGATGTAAACCAAGGACAATTTGTAAGAAGGGAATGATAATTCCTTGCATACACAAACCAAGACTATCTAAAAGCCAATCTTGAGAGGATTTTTGGGCTAAAAATTCTCTTTGTTTAGTTTGTAAGAGTGTTATCCCAAAAAAGAACCAAAATAACAATAAAGCAATCATAATCTAACACTAAACCCAAAAAGTAACCTCAACATTTTTATCACTGAGTTGTCTGGGATCTTTCCCTATAGCGATCGCCTGACGAATAGATTCAACAAACACATGAATAGTGTCTGCGGGACTATGAGCAAAGGTTTCTCCGTATTTTTCAATCACTTCTTGTTGTATGTTTAAGATGTTAAGATCTTGTTTAATAATTCGTTTTGCTGTCCACCAAACAAAAGGGGTTGCTAAATAAGACCAAATTCCATAATTGAAAGTAACATCTGTATATACTAACGTAGATGTTTCTGTTTCTGGTATGGATTGACTGGTGATAAAAAGATGACGATGAGGAGAAAACTTATATTCAACAGAAGTTACATTGGGCATAAAAAAGCGATCGCTATGATAAATTTGCTCACTGTGAGGATTCAAAAAATGAGACCACCAGCCTAAATTATTGGTTTCATTGCGATAATTAGCTATCACTTTTCCCTGCGATCTAGTTACCATCATTTTTATTTTTTGTTGATGAGTTTGTCGAAAAATACCAGGATGAACCGATACTGTATGAGGAATATCAATAAAGTTTTCAACACAATTAGTTACTGTATTCTTAAAACGATGAATAACTCGGACAGAATGCCAATTCTGTTGCTGATAATAAGGCATAGAAAAGGGAGATAAAGCCGGTTCAGCTAAACAGACATAAACAAAACCATCTTGTTCACAGGTTTGATAGGGTTTGGTTTTGAGACAACCCCTTGACTCAAAGGTTTTCCCTTCAGCCGGAATTTTCACCACTTGCCCTCCCTCGCCGTACACCCAACCATGATAAGGACAGTGTAGCTGTCCCTGTTTTACTTTTCCAAAGGATAAACGACTGTTGCGGTGAATACAGCGATCCTGTAAAGCTATGGGTTGACCATTTGTTCCTCGAAATACCGCCAACCATTCCCCCAAAACTTGGCGACTGAGGACGGTTTCAGGTGTTAATTGTTCTGATTGTGCGACTATATACCAAAAATTTTCAAACTGCATGGGTTTTAATGATAATGTCTTGGGTGACATCAATTTGACAAGCTAAACGGCAGCGAGGATTCTCAGGGGCCAGAATTTCTAAGACTTCCGCCTCTTCTGAGGTGGGGGGAGGAATCTCGCCGATAATTTCTACTAAACAAGTACCACACAAACCAGTACGACAACCAAATAAGACAGGGGAATTTTCTGCTGTTAAATGGTGTGCTAAAGATTGATGGGGTTTAATGGTAATGGGGGGAAATTTAGATTCCCAAAAATAGAGAGTACAAGTCATTTTATCGATAACAATAAGTATTAATATTAGCTGCTTCTAAAGAGATTTACCTGAGCTAGAATGGGAAGTAGTGAAGGCTTAGGGTACAATATCCCAATTATCTAAGTATCAATTTTATCTCAATCATGGAACCGCAACCAATTCCCCTCACAGAAAAGCAGAAAATGCTCATGGGAGAGTATTATAATGCTTTTGAAGAAACCTTGTTACAAGATAGAACAAGGGCCAAACAGTTATGTCAACAATTAAACGATATCTGTGATGGAAATCAATCAGAAAGAAGTCAGCTTTTTAAACAGTTATTCGACACCGATAAAGAGGTTTGGATAGAATCCCCTTTTCGATGTGATTATGGCTATAATATTACGGTTGGTGATAACTTTTATGCTAATTTTGGCTGTGTTATTCTTGACTGTAATAAAGTACAAATAGGTGATAATGTTAAGTTCGGCCCGAATGTACAAATTTATGCAGCCACCCATCCGATTAACCCACAAGAAAGAATTTCAGGTAACGAAATGGCTTATCCTATTACCATTGGAGATAATGTCTGGATTGGAGGAAATTGTATTGTTTTAGCTGGGGTAACTATTGGTAATAATACAGTTATTGGTGCAGGAAGTGTTGTCACTAAAAATATTCCTGATAATGTTGTTGCTGTGGGCAATCCTTGTCGGGTTATCAGAGAAATTAAATAGTTGCTCAGGTTTAGGAAACCTAATTTGAATTCCCCAATTATAGGATTACTCATAGTCACAAACCTGCCACTAAATCAAAGATTTCTTGAAAGGTAAATCTGACTTAGTTGACTGCATCTTAAAACAGACAGAAATACCGTTAAAAGACGCTGCTGCTGTTAATGCTACTGATTATAAATTGTTTAATTTCCTCAAAAAATTAGGATTACAAGTAGAGAAAGGTAGTGGTGGATTAACTAAGTTTAATCGAAAACGATCATTCTAAATTCTACATTCTGATTGACTATAATCAGAATTTTGTTATTATAATTATAGTCGAAACATTTATTAACTAAATCTTAACTTTACCAATTATGAAAGTTGCTGTTTTTAGTACCCGTTCCTACGATCGCCAATTCTTAGATCGTGCTAATGAAGCCGCTAATTCTCCCCATAATTTAGAATATTTTGAAACGAAACTCAATCATAAAACAGCATCTTTAGCTAAAAATTTCACCTGTGTTTGTATCTTCGTTAATGACTCGGCTGATGGGGACACTTTAAGAATTTTAGCAGAACAGGGAACTAAATTAATTGCCCTACGTTGTGCTGGATATAATATGATCGATATGGAAGTCGCCCATGAATTGGGTTTAAAAGTTGTTAGAGTTCCTGCCTATTCTCCCTACGCAGTAGCAGAACACGCTGTGGGGTTAGTTTTGATGCTCAATCGCAAATTAAATAAAGCCTACAATCGAGTCAGAGATGATAATTTCACCCTTGATGGTTTATTAGGATTTGACTTACATAACAGTACCGTTGGTGTTATTGGAACTGGTAAAATAGGCGTTATTTTTGCTCAAATTATGCAAGGTTTTGGTTGCCATTTATTAGGTTATGATGTTCATCCCAGCGAGCATTTTTCTGCGATAAAAGGGTCTAAATACGTTGATTTACCAGAATTATTAGCTAAGTCTGATATCCTTTCCCTTCACTGCCCTTTGTTGCCCTCAACCCATCATTTAATTAATTCAGAAACTATTGAACAAATGAAACAAGGGGTGATGTTAATTAATACGAGTCGCGGACAATTAGTAGATACCCGTGCTGTTATTGATGCTATCAAAACGGGTAAAATTGGCTATGTGGGTTTGGATGTCTATGAAGAAGAAGATGAACTGTTCTTTGAAGACTATTCTGACAGTGTGATTAAAGATGACACTTTTCAATTATTACAGTCTTTTCAAAACGTGGTAATTACAGCCCATCAAGCCTTTTTTACTAGGGATGCTTTGAGTGCTATTTCTGAAACAACTATAGCCAATATTACTAATTGGGAACAAGGAACTGAATTAATTAATGAAGTTAAATTTTCTTGAATGGTTTATCCCAAAAACCATCGAGTTCCAGTAAATAAGTAATAAGCACCAGTCATCATTAAAGCCACACTACCTAAGCGAATAATTGTTTCAGAATGACTCAATAAATTCCGACTTTGTTTCGCCAATCCTGTAAATAAACTGGCCAAAAAAATCAGCATGGTATAACCTAGGGCATAACTAACCATCGTTAGCGTGCCGAGAATTTGAGAACCGGTAGCAGCCGCCGCAGCTAACACAGCAAATAAAACGGGGCTCGCACAAGGGGAACTAACTAAGGCAAATGTTAAACCCACTCCATAGGGACCGGCTTGGGGAAGGTTGATATTCGTCTGTGGTAAAGGGATTTGCACAACTCCGATTAACCACAATCCCATCACAGCCATGATTAAGCCAACAGCAATATTGATATAACCTCGATATTCCACCATTACCAAGCCGGCAAAGGAAGAAACTAAGCCAAATAAACTTAAAATAGTGACAGCACCGAGTACAAATAAACCTGCTTTAGTGAAAGCATCCCGTTGGGATTCTATTTTTAATGTTCCGATATAACTGAGGTTGACTGGAAGTAAGGCCAAGATACAGGGAGAAACACTGGCTAATAAGCCACCTATAAAGGCTAGGGGTAATAAAACAAATGGGTTAGTGGTATTTTGTTGATCAAACCACTTTTGATAACTGTTTTCTACAATGGAAATGACTCTTTCAAGAGGATGGCTGATGACGGAGCCGAGGGTGATAACAACAATTAAAGCCAGTAAGCCTAATGCTAAATAAAATAACCATTTTTTTGAGCGTTTAGGACTGGTTAAAGTCTTATTTTTAGGGAGTGATTTCTCTAACGGAGCCATAAGCATTTCCTGAATCAATGATTTGTGTGGTTTTGGCAAGTAAGAAAAGAGAAGTCTGCCGAAATCTCAGACTTCTGCCTATCAATTGAATTATCTTTGAGAAATAGCAGCATCTAAGACGGAAGTATAATCACTCAATCTAGTATTATTACGATGCTGAGCTAAGACATTACCGTTAGCAGGATCAACAATGCTAATACTCCCTGTTTGAGATTTGTTTTGAGCGAAAAAGTCGCCTAAACCCAATTGTTTAGCCCTGGCCTCTGATTGACGAGATTTTGCTTGATCGCTAACATCTAATACGATAAAATGAGCTTTCCCTTGATACTGTTCTTTTAATTGAGACAGGGTAGGGGCAACATTTTTACACGCTGAACACCAAGTTGCGTGAATATCAACGACAACGGGTTTTCCTTGTAATTCTTTAGCTAATGGTCCACCGACATTTTTGTTAGAGCTACTAGCCTCAGCATAAAGTTGCGACATTGAAACTTCATTAGAAGCAGAGACTTCCTGATTACTGGTAGCTACTACGGAGAAGGGAAGAACCAAGCTACTGAGACAAACACTGAGCCACAATGATGTTGATTTAGGTAACATACTTAATTTCTCTCACTTTCAATGAATCTATATTCTAATTAAAAACGACAAAAATGAGGATAAGCTGAATATTATATTTAGATTCAATTAAACTATTTAATGGGATCTCTAAGAAAAGCTCGAAGAATTCTCAGGAAAAATTAATTTTTTGTATGGCAAGTCTATAACTTTAGGGTAGCGTAGTCATGGGAACCTTAAAACCTTAAGAAGACGGATACATTTTCAGCTTCATTCTTGTGAGTCTACTGTTACCATACGACGTATTTCATCGGTTTTAAACCCAATTGCCATTGGTCTTCTGATATTAGGTAAAACTGCCACATCATATAATTCTTGAACAACTCCATCAATACGGATTGAATGTACAATATCTCCTGTTTTCAAATCAATAACTAATAAACCACAACGGGATTCAGCATTTTTCTCCTTCAATGTTTCATCTAAAGGTAAACCCTGAAACGTCTTATTATGACGGGGTTGCGAAATACCAACAATGGCAAAATCACCATGAAAGGTACAACCACGGAGGTATCCTGGACAAAATACTATCGGTTCAAAGGTTCCTTGCTCTAAGTCTACATATCCAAATTCGCCCTTTCCGGAGTGAAGCAACCAAAGTTTATCTCGATACCAACGAGGAGAATGGGGCATAGATAATTGAGTCACAATAATTTCGTTAGTTTCAACATCGATGACACAGCCACCATTATGCCGATGATCCCGCCAACCGTCTGCCACATCTGATTGACTGACAGAGGTAACATAACGGGGTTTTCCCTCTCGTAAGGTTAACCCGTTGAGATGACAACGATCTTCGGCCGCTAATTTAGAAATAAAGGGAGGTTGCCACACAGGAACAAAACTATGAGTTTCACTAACTTTACCTAAACAACTGAATAGGGTATTAACAAAAATTAGGGTTTCTTGGCTGTTTGTCTTTGACTTTCTAATATCATGAATATCTAAGTCCCCTGTAACATAGCTGAGTTGGGGAAGATAAACTGCATCATATCCTTGATGGGTTTGTCCGCTTTCCAGCGCATTTTCAAATCGCCAAAGTTGGTATAAAGAACTTAGATAGAGACTCTTCCCTTCGATGTAGAGTCCCATACAACGCTCAAAGGTACGTTCAAATACGGATAACCTACCATCTCCTTGCAACCCCAAAAAGAATAGTTTTCCTGCTTGATAAGTGGTAAAAACAAGACTCAGATTTTGTTCTAGTAACCACGAGGTAAATTGGCGAGAGGCGGTAATTTCTAGGGATGGGGTTGCTTCTTTCATAAATATGATACTTTTTACTTATTCTCTTTCTATTATCAGTCCTCGCTGTCCAATAAGGAAGACACGGAAGGGAACAACGCCACTACATGAGGAACCGGACGAGGAATATAACCGACTAATGATTCTCTTTGATAGGCTAAGAAGGAGTAATCAAAGTATCGAAAACAGCACCCAGAGGTTGTGGAGGAGGGATTCCCCCATGTAAATAACATGAGGTAGCAGCGAATTCAATACCCTTAAAAAGGTACTTTTTAAAAAGTTATAATTCCCATAATTTTAGATTTTTACCTTTTTCCCATTGTTTAAATAAAACATTACAATAATCAACGGCATTTCCTCCTCCCCAATAAGGATATACATCATATAATCCGACAAAATTGAAATTATTTTAACAGAAATGTCGGGAGAAGTCCCCAGCTAAAATCTCCTTAGCTAAAAATATACTAGATTTAGCTGGGGATGAATCGCGACCATTAACGAAGTCAGAAGTCAGAAGTCAGAAGTCAGAAGTCAGAAGTTGTTGAAAGAAACAGAGATTGCGGTGCGATCCCGGCGATTTTTAATCGCCTTTGGGTAGCGCACCAAGAGATATACTCCGCTTCCAAAA
>JASJEA010000241.1 GCA_030064935.1 Crocosphaera sp.
GAGTACCTGAATGGAAATTTTCAAGAATCGCAGGAATTGATTGAACTATCCATTGTTCAGTCAAAATCAGCTATTGATAGTTCAGCATTTTACTATCTGCAAATTGTACAATGCACATTGCAAGGAAAAGCAACAGAAGCACTTAAAGTAGGAAGAGAGGCTCTTCAATCATTAGGCATTAATTTACCAACAGATAACTTTAAAAGTGCATTTGAGAAAGAATTAACTGAATATCGCCAAAACATAGCTAACTATTCCGTTTCAGAACTATTATACATTTCTGAAATGAAGCAGTTGGAAAAACAAGCTGCGATGAAATTACTCTCTCGTCTTGTTCCTCCTGCTTGGTTACTAAACTCAACCTTGATGTATACCATTAGCACTAAAATGGTCAATCTTTGTATTAAGTATGGGAATACATCTAGCTCTTCAACGGCCTATTCTGTGTTTGGTTTAGTGAATAGTCATGCTCTCAAAGACTATCATTCGGGATATGAATTTGGTGATCTTAGTATAAAGTTAGCGGACAAGTATCAAAACTTATCAGCTAAAGGAGTATCGTGTCATCTTCACGGGAATATGACAATGCCTTGGTTATTTCATGTAAAATTATCTGAAAAAATTAATAATCAAGGCATTGATGCAAGCTTCCAAGTTGGCGATTTTCAAGTCATAGGTTATAGTTTAACCTATAAATTATATACTCTTATCTATCAAGGTAAGAATTTAGAAATACTACTACAAGAAATTGAGCAAAATCTTCATTGTTGTCGAGATATTCAGCATGAATGGGCAACGAATTGCATACTAGCAGCCAAGATAATTATCAACAATTTGACTAGCACAAATCAAGATAAGTTCTGTTTTGATTTAGAAGAGCTCTCTGAATCAGATTTTTTAGAAATTTGCGATGAGCAAACTGAATCAATGGCTATCCCGTGTTTTTATCAGATACTCAAAGCGCAAGCACTTTATTTATACTAACAACCCGCTCAACTAAGTTTGTTAGAAGAATCTGCTAAATTACTTAGCTATATTCCGGCAACTGTATCTGTTGCGAAACATAATTTTTATTATTCCCTAACCCTAATTGCCCATTATTTGGACGCATCATCTGAACAGCAGAAATTATACTGGCAACAAGTAGAAACTAACCAAAAAGAAATGAAAAATTGGGCTGATCACTGTCCAGAGAATTTCCTTGATAAGTATCTTCTTGTATCAGCAGAAATGGCTCGTGTTTCTGGCCAATGGCAAGAGGCAATGGAACTATATGATCGCGCCATTGAATCGGCTCAAGAAAATGAATTCATCCAAAATGAAGCCTTGGGAAACGAACTCGCCGGCAAATTTTGGCTGGCACGAGGGAAAGAAGACTTTGCTAAACTATATATGAGAAAGGCTCATCAAGGCTATCAAATTTGGGGCGCAAAGCGCAAAGTCCAAGATTTAGAACAAAAGTATCCACAATGGTTTTCTTGGCAACCAGATGAGTCTAGTCTTCTCAACCTAACTTCCATAACGACTTCCCGAAAATCTACTACATCCTTAGATATAGAAACCTTTCTCAAAGCTTCCCAAGCGATTTCTGGTGAAATAAACTTAGATGCCCTTTTGCAAAAATTAATGACAATTGTCATTGAAAATGCAGGGGCCCAAACAGGTTGTTTACTCTTGCCAAATTTCGACCAATCAGAAAAATTAGAAAATTTTTTAATCGCTATTTACAGCAATGATCATGAGACTACTTTTTCTCCAGAGTTACCTATCTCCGAGCTATTACCAAAAACAATTGTCTATTATGTAGAACGTACCTATGAAAGTGTAGTTATTGATGATGCCAGCCGCTCAGAAAACTTTAGTCAAGATCCTTACATTCAATCAATTAAACAAGGCTCTATTCTTTGTTATCGTTTACTTAATCAAGGTCAACTTGTTGGTCTAGTTTATTTAGAAAATAAAATTACGGTGGGAGCCTTTACAAAAGAGCGTATTGAGTTCTTACAATTACTTAGTGGACAAGCAGCGATCGCTCTTAGTAATGCCCGACTTTATGCCAAAGTTAGTCAGAGTGAGGAACAGTTAAAACAATTCCTAGAAGCCGTTCCGGTTGGTATTGGTGTCGTTGACAAAAATGGTCATCCTTATTATGCTAATCAACTAGCTAAAAAAATATTAGGTCAGTGGATAAACCCTGAAACAAAACCTTTGCTAAATGATAATTATATAAATATAACAATTAAAGATACAGGGGTTGGCATAGCAGCAGAAGAATTGGATAAATTATTTGAAGCATTTACACAAACAGAAAGTGGTAAAAAAAGTAGTGAAGGAACAGGTTTAGGATTACCAATTAGTCGCAAATTTGTGCAGTTAATGGGAGGAGATATTATGGTAACAAGTGAGCTAGGAGTCGGCACAACTTTTAGTTTTAATATTTACATTACTAAGGTTAATGCTGACACTATAGAAACTAAACCTATTGTTCGCCATGTCATTGCTTTACAACCGGGACAACCTCGTTATAAGATTTTAATTGTCGATGATCATCCCGCCAATCGTTTACTATTAATTAAACTTTTACAACCAGTCGGTTTTGAAGTGCAAGAAGCGACTAATGGGCAAGAAGCGATCAAAAAATGGGAAGCATGGCAACCTCATTTGATATTTATGGATATGAGAATGCCCATTATGGATGGGTACGAAGCTACTCAATATATTAAAGGTATAATTAAAGTAAATGCTACGGCTATTGTTGCTTTAACCGCTAGTGTTTTAGAAGAAGAAAAAGCTGTTGTGTTATCCACAGGATGTGATGATTTTATTAGAAAACCATTTCGAGAATCGGTCATTTTTGAAGTGATTTCTAAACACATAGGAGTTGAATATGTATATGAAGAAAAAGAGAAAACTAAAACCAAATTACTAAATTTAAACCCAGATGATTTAATAATAATGCCTCAAGAATGGTTAGAGAGATTGTATCATGCTAGTAAAGTTTTAGATGATGATTTGATTTTAGAGTTGATTGAGGAAATTCCTAAAAGTAATTGTTTATTAGCAGATAAATTAACTGGTTTAATTAATAGCTTTCAACTCAAAAAAATCAAAGAAGTTCTTAAGTCAATATCCTCTACTAATCTTGAATAGTTTTTTCTATTTCTTTTTCTCAAATCAATGTCTACTAATTGAAATAAAACCCAAATAAAATTACCTACAAAGCAAAATACAATGACTTCAGAAACTATTTTAATTATTGATGACCAACTCCCTAATTTAAAAGTTTTGACAACCATGTTAAAAGGGAAGAATTATAAAGTGAGAAAGACTGTTGATGGCGAAAGTGCAATCGAAGCAGTACAAATAGAACCTCCTGATTTGATATTATTGGATATAAAAATGCCAGATATGGATGGATATGAGGTTTGTAAACGCTTAAAATCCGATGACAAAACTAAAGATGTTCCTATCATTTTTATTAGTGCCTTGAGTGAAGTATTTGATAAAGTAAAAGCCTTTGAAGTGGGAGGAATAGACTATATTACTAAACCATTTCAGGAAGAAGAAGTTTTAGTGAGAATTAATAGTCAGTTAACCATTAAAAGGCAACAAAAACTCTTACAGGAAGATAAAGAACTGTTAATCCAGAAACAAAAAAAACTTGAAAAAGAAGTTAAACTAAGGAAAGAAGCTCAAGCTATCCTATATCAATCAAGAGCATTAATTGCCAGTGTTTTAACTAATTCCCTGGATGGAATTGCTGCTTTTGAATCAGTTAGAAATTCAAAGAGTGGAAAAATAGAGGATTTTCGTTGCTTAGTAATTAATCCTATTCTATCAGAACTGTTTAATCAAGAACCAGAAGATTTAAGCGGACAATTAATCTTAAAAAATTTTCTTCAAAAACTTGATTTTAATTTATTTACCTTATTTGTTGACCTTGTAGAAACAGGAATCTCGTTGAATAAAGATTTTAGTTATCAGTGTCAACAAAAGAAAAAATGGTATAATCTTAGTGCCATTAAATTAGCTGATGGATTTTCCATTACCGTTAGGGATATGACCGAAAGAAAAAAGAGAGAATTAGAACTCAATCGCCAAGCAACTCTTGACGAATTAACAGGGGTTTATAATCGTTACACTTTCGATAAAAGTATCGCTGAAGAATGGAAACGTGGTCAAAGGGAAAGGCAAACTTTATCTATAATTTTATTTGATGTAGATTATTTCAAATTATATAATGATTGCTATGGTCATCAAGCGGGGGATGATTGTTTAAAGCAAATTGCGCAAACTGTAAAGAAAATCATGAATCGTTCTGTTGATTTCGTTGCTCGTTATGGTGGGGAGGAATTTATCGCAATCCTACCAAATACAGATCAACAAGGAGCAATTAACGTTGTAGAGAATATCCAACACGCTATTCACACCTTAGCAATTCCCCACAAAGAATCAAAAGTTAGTGAAATTGTATCTATTAGTATAGGAATTGCTAGTATGATTCCTATCTCAGCAAGTTCACCTGCTGAATTAATTAGTCTAGCCGATAAAGCTCTTTATACAGCGAAAACACAAGGAAGGAACCGCTATTCTGTTGCTGAAATTTAATGGATATCTCTGCGTTGACTGCCAAAATAGGGGTGGCTAACAAGCCTCTCAAAGCTGTGTGGGGTAAAGAAAAGGCTGCTCCTTTTTCCCAAAAACGATCTTATCAACCAGCATCTTTTCTTGTGGTAGGAGTTTTTGAATAGGTTTTTCAAATTACCTGTTAAGCAAAATTTTGATACACTCAATTGAAAACTGCCGTAATTGGCCTGTTATGCACAAACCCCAAACTCTTGCTCATTCTCTCAGCATCGTATTATTCACCCGTTATCCTGATCCAGGAAAGGTCAAAACCCGTTTAGCCTGGGATATTGGGGATTATGCAGCAGCCGAGATTCACCGTTACACCATGAGTAATACCTTAAAAGTGCTACTTGAAGAGATGAAAGGGGTGAATATTGTTGTTAATTATACAGGCGCAAATTCTACAACTCAGATGTTCCAAGGGTTTGCCCCTGAATTGAGATCGAAGATTGCTCAAGGAATTGAGTCGGGAATTCTTTCTTTTATTGAACAACCTTCTGCTTCTTTTGGGGAACGACCTAATTATATTGCTAAAAGGTTAGGACAAGTCATAATAGTTGCAGCCGATACTCCAGGAATTACCTCGGAGATTTTAACCGAAGCCATTACCTATATAAATCGTCAAGAAGCAGTAATGGGTTTAACAGCAGATGGTGGCTATTATCTCATTGGTTTACCCTATTATCGCGATGTCTTCACCCCCATTAATTATCGTTTAGGAGATGTTTCTCAACAAACTTATGCTCTGATGCAAGAAAATTACGGTTTTGCTTTTTTTCTGAAGCATAGATTGATTGATATCGATGAGATTAGTGATCTGCGATCGCTTGGTTTAATGAACTTGTTAGAAACAGCCCAGATAGCTATCTCTGTAATCGTTCCCACCCTCAATGAAGTTGATTCTATCTACTCTACTTTAGAGAGTTTAGTTCAACAGGCTCAAGACTCAAAAGGCATAGAAATTATTGTGGTGGATGGTGGTAGTCAAGATGCCACTTTAAAGCGTGTTCAAGACTTTCAAGAAGACTATGAAAATATTAATCTGCAATGGTTTTCTGTTGCTTCTATTGGCCGCGCTTTTCAAATGAATGCAGGCTTAAGACATTCATCAGGAACCTATGTCGTTTTTTGTCATGCCGATACTTTATTACCTCCTCAATGGGATACAGCTATTATCTCAACTTTATCAAAAGAAGGCGTTAAATTAGCTTATTTTGACTTACAGTTTAATCACCATCACTTAGGTTTAAAAACTGTGGCTTGGACGGTTAATAATATCAGGCGATCGCCTTATGGAGATCAAGTTTTTTGTTTACGAAGAGATTATTTTAAACAGATAGGTGGTTTTGATTATCTTTCCTTGTTAGAAGATGTCACTGCGATCGCCAAAATTGGCTCTCAACATTGTCAACGAATTCCTCAACCAGTAATAACCAATCCTCGGAAATATAAGAATAATCAAGGTAAATACAGTTATGGATCTATCTTCAAAAATGTGAGTAAAAATTGGACTATTATGACAGGTTCTAAATTGTTCAATTTACCTGCTTGTCAACTGAGAAAATTTTATTATCTTTCTTCCAAAAACCAGTTATTAGAAGTTACTTTTCAAGATAAAATTTATACATTCAAGTATTGTTTTCCTAAATCAATTTTACAAAAAATTATTATTTGGAAAGTTGTTTATTATCAGCAGTCGATGAATCAATTGATCCCTAATCTTTTTAAATATTGTCAGGGGAATGATCTGTTTATTGATATTGGGGCTAAGGTAGGAATAGTTAGTGGTTTACTGAGTATGATGTTAACCCAAAATGGCCTTAAAACTGATGTTATTGCCTTTGAATCTGATCCCCATTTTAGTCAACTGTTTGAAGAGAATCTTGCTTTATATAAAAATGAAGTTAGAACCCACATTCATCTAGAAACTATTGCCTTAGAAAAATTGATTGTTTTAGACAACTATGATTTTCCTTCTAACAAAAAAATTAATTTGATTAAAATAAGTGTTGAAGAGAATCAATTAGAAATAGTAAAAGGTATGACTCAAACCATTGAGAAACATAAACCTGTTATCGTGTTTGAACTGTTAAACTCTTATCCCTTTACCTTTCTCAATTATAATGAGAATGAAACAAATAATTATCAGGCAATTATTAATTTATTAAATACATTAAACTACCACATTAAACCATTGAATAACATTAGTTATATTGCTTATCCTAAATGTCGCTCTTTAACATAGTTCTAAGAGATGTTCGATTTGTGAGTATATCAAAGAAAAGTTAAGTTAATTAACCAGTTACAGTTAACGACAAGAACGAAACTGTAGGGGTTGCCAAGACTTGGATTGATCATCAACCCTGTAAGGAGAGGTGGGTTGTATCCCATCAATATTGATTACTGGTTCAACCCATTCTAACTCAATTATATTAGGGGTTAAAAAGTCATTGGGGGTAATGGCTAAACCCCCTTTTCCAAAAATAATAAATTCACT
>JASJEA010000032.1 GCA_030064935.1 Crocosphaera sp.
TTAATCCTGAAACCCAACGAACAGCAATCGTTCCCATTCATCAAGGTAAAATGATTCCCATAGGTACTTTAAAATCCATTGAAAAGCAATCAGGAATCAGTTTTAAATAAGTTAATGAAATAGATTAGGTGCATTACACTGTCGTTAATGCACCCCAAAAAATAAGCGATCGCAAAATTATTGATATTTCTTATAGATCAATCATCTCTCTAAGATTATTAGGCAAATTAGGATCATTTTCAGATAACCAAATAAAAGCATGAGTATCTAATATAAAATCCTTCATTCCATATATTCCTTAAAATCTTCTATAGGTTCATCAAAATCATCACATAAGGGTAAAACAAATGTCCCTTCTAATATACCTGAGCGACGTTTTTTAACAGGTTCTTCCTCTTGTTTCGATAAGGACTCTTGAGCATGATTTTCTATAAGATACTTAGCATAATGTAGAAGTTCTACCTTGAGAGATTGCGGCATTTTTGAAACGGTTTGTAATATTTTTGTATCAATATTCATGATTTTTTGCCATCTTATTTCATATTTATTTCTTTATACTGTTTTATTATAACCTTTTATACATCTCAAATATATCAATCTGTTTACAGTTAGTGAAATCAAAACATAAATAAGTATAATTATAGATAATCTTGAGCAAAAGGTTTATACTAAGATAAGATAGGATAGTTAACTTGACTGAACCAGTTTAAATAATCAAATGTTAGGCAACTTTCAACAAAGTCAATTACGCATTGCTGTCCCTGGAGATCATGATCTAATTCGGGATAGTTTGTTAAATACTAATCATTTAAAAAAATGGTTAATTCCTCAAACCTTATCTTCTGATGTCCCTGATAAGTTAATCACCGGTTCAAAGTTTAGTAGTAAGCTTGGATTAGTCACCATTGAGCATCGGGTAGAGATTGCTGATGATAACTGTTTAAGGATGATTTTAAAACAAGGTATTGATGGTTATCATGAATGGTTATGGGGTGATGGTTGGGTACAATCTCGTTTAGAAGGGATTTCTTTATTACCTCTTAATTTAGGTCAAACCTTTAGTTTGTTAAAACTAAGATTGTTTTTGATGAGTCAGACAAAAGATAAAGAATCAACTGAAAGTTAATTATGATCTCCCCATATAAGCATAAAACAAATCTTAAGATCAAGGTAATTTACAAAGCTTTTGTAAAATAAACAGAGTATAATTCTAATGATGTTGGGGACAACAAACTTTTATTATTGACTCTAGAGATCCTGAAATTATTTGGTCAGAAGGGGAGAAAATTGACGAAACGTACTCTAAGTGTATTGAGTAAATCATAAGGTCAATAGAGATGTTTAATGGTAGTGCATCTCTATTTTATTGAATATTTAGATGAGTGAAAAATAAAATGAACAATAATCAGCGTGAATTGATACAAATTCTTGATAATGCTCTTGAAATTGCCAAGAAAATGCAGCTACAAGAAACAAATAATCAAGAAATGTTAGATAGTTTGCTTAATAAGTTAACAAAGATAAAAAATCAGGTCATTAATGATAGTTTATCCGCTTCTCAGAAAGGTGTAACCCTAGGATTATCTCGTCAAGTTTCTGACTGGGTAGAATCTTTAGATGCCCCCTTATTAAAAGCAGTGAGAAAAATAGATGAATATTATCAACAAAAATATTGTGGTAACTGAAAAAATCGGTTTTAACTTTGATGCAAATGTAGATGAGGTATTAGCTATAGATGTGAGTGAGAAAGAAAATGGACATTAAAAGAACATCAGATAGATTACCTGTACATAATTTTTCTAAGTTATTATCTAATTTAGTCACAAATAAAAATTGTAAGAGCTACTTGTAAAACTTAATAATCTAAATTTCAAAAAGATTTACTTAACTTTTTTTGAAGTTAATAATCCTAATGTTCCAGAGGAACTTCTGACTTCTTTAAAAAGTACCCCCATAATCAATTAAGATCATGGGGGATAGTATCAATACAACCGTTACCAAAGGGTTGAAATAATTAAAGACTTCTTTCTTCAATTACCTTATCAATGAGGCCATATTTTTGGGCTTCTTCAGCAGACATAAAATAATCTCGATCCGTATCTTTTTCAATCTTTTCGAGAGACTGTCCACACTTATCGGCTAAAAGTTGATTTAACTGGGAGCGAATGCGTAAAATTTCATTCGCTTCGATTTCAATATCTGTCGCTTGTCTTCTTCCAGTTCCCCCCATTGGTTGGTGAATCATGATCCGCGCATGGGGTAAAGCGAGACGCTTTCCAGGGGTTCCTGCGGCCAACAAAAACGATCCCATAGACGCAGCCAAACCAACACAAATAGTGATGACCTCAGACTTAATGTACTGCATGGTATCGTAAATAGCCATACCAGCAGTCACCGAACCTCCAGGGGAGTTAATATACAGATAAATAGGTTTACTGGGGTCTTCAGAATCAAGATATAACAGAAGGGCCACAATACGGTTAGCGATCCCATCCGTTACTTCTTGACCTAGGAAAATAATTCTTTCTTGGCCTAAACGAGTATAGATATCAATCCATCGTTCGTATTGACTACCAGGAAGACGATAAGGAACACTAGGAACACCAATAGGCATAAGCTTAACTCAAAGTAAAAGTAAACAGTAATTAACCAACAGGACTTAAGGGTTTGGGCAGTTCTTTGGTACTTTCTAAGACACGATCAATTAATCCATATTCTTGAGCTTTCTCTGGGGTTAAATAGAAAGTGCGATCAATATCTTTGGCAATTTTTTCAACCGCTTGTCCTGTATTTTGGGACAAGATTTTTAACATCGTCTGCTTATTTTGCAAAACCTCTTTAGCACGTATTTGAATATCCGTTGCTTGACCTTGCGCCCCAGAACGGTTTTGATTAAGAACAATGGTCGCATGGGGCAGACTGGCACGACAGCCTTTGGTTCCAGCAGATAAAATCATGGCCGCCGTTCCCATAGCCTGACCAATACAGATAGTATGAATGGGAGGCTTAACATAATTCATGGTATCGCAGATGGCAAAGGCTTCAGTTTCAAAGCCTATGGCATCTCCTGTGTACCAAGAAGTACCTGTTGAGTTGATGTAAAAGAAAATAGGTTTATCAGGGTTATCAAACTGCAAATAAAGCAATTGAGCGATGATTAATTGAGTCACATCAATTCCCACTTGTTGCTTAACTTCATCTGAAGAGAATAGAGGTAAGCCTAAGTAGATGATACGCTCTTTCAGTAGTAAGGATTCTAGGTCTGGTGGAGGAGTGCGAAAATTAGAATCTCCGTAATAACCAGCTTGAACGGCTTTAATCTCCATTGGTCGGTTGTTTTCTCTCGATAGGTGATGAGCAATAATTACTCTGAATTTGATTTTAACGAATTATTGTCAGCATTCCCAAAAAAAAGCCGCCCTGTGATCTTATTTCTCGATCAAGAGCAGACATTAGAGACGGAAAATTCTGATAGGCTCATTATAGTTGAAATTACGGGGTTTGTAGCGACCACCCCCAAATCTTAACATAAAAATACTTAAGAGTTATTCTGGCAGGCTCACACGGTTAACTTTGGGCACCAGAGAACTATCACGCATTCGACTTAAAAGTGCATGGAGAATTTCTTTACGGGTTTCGCGATCAACAATACTTTGAGCATACTCGGACGGAACATCAATCATTAATTCCACTTCGGTGTTGTCAGGGAGATGGCAGGGAGTGTTAGGGATAAAAGTACCGTTACGATATGTAGCTTTTACTTTTTTTAACATGGGTCTGAACCTTGATCTAAATGATTGATATTGAGTCTTTGCTCTGGATGATGTTTTTGAATCAGATTTCTTAGGGAAACTTTTGAAACTAATGATTCATCTCCTTTGCTCTTAGGTTAAGTCTGCTTGATTTTTCTGGATACCGCAATAAAAACAGTCACCCCTTAGATGTGATATTTCTCACTTGCTGCTATGACCTAAAAAAGAGTTTCAAGTCTCCACTTGAAGTTAGAGGTAATTGTAAATTCTGATTGCTCTCCCAATTCTGAACCGAAATATTACAAAATATTAAGAAACGATAGTGAATGTGAACAGAATGCCAGAAAATGATTGGGTCAGGTTGCTTGGACACAACGACAAGTTGAGACACCCATGAGCAACCCGATTTCGTATAAGATGTCGATTTAAGAGCATCTAAATCAATTTATTGGGAGGAATCCATCAATGAGTATTGTCACGAAATCCATCGTGAATGCTGATGCAGAAGCCCGCTACCTCAGCCCTGGCGAACTCGATAGAATCAAGGCCTTTGTTACCGGTGGTGGTGCTCGTCTACGCATCGCAGAAACCTTAACTGGTTCACGGGAAACCATTGTTAAGCAAGCCGGCGATCGCCTATTCCAAAAGCGTCCTGACGTTGTTTCTCCTGGTGGAAACGCTTATGGCGAAGAAATGACCGCAACCTGTCTTCGTGACATGGACTACTATCTCCGTCTCATCACCTATGGAATCGTTTCTGGTGATGTTACCCCCATCGAAGAAATTGGTTTAGTGGGTGTAAAGGAAATGTACAAGTCTTTGGGAACCTCTATTGACGCAGTGGCTCAAAGTGTACGAGAAATGAAGGAAGTAGCAACTGGAATGATGTCTGCTGAAGATGCAGCAGAAGCAGGTTCTTACTTCGATTATGTAATCGGTGCGATGAGCTAAGACGAGTTATCCAACTCGGACTATCCAAGCCGTCCCCAATAATTGTAAGACTGTTGAAGACTAGGCAAGATTAAGGAAGCAAAACTATGCAAGACGCAATTACCTCCGTCATTAACTCCTCCGACGTACAAGGAAAGTACCTTGACGGCGCTGCTATGGACAAACTAAAAAGCTACTTCGCTACTGGAGAACTCCGTGTACGCGCTGCTAGCGTAATTAGTGCTAACGCTGCTGCTATTGTTAAAGAAGCAGTTGCTAAGTCCTTACTTTACTCCGACGTTACTCGTCCTGGCGGTAATATGTACACCACTCGTCGTTACGCTGCTTGTATTCGTGACCTCGACTACTATCTCCGCTACTCCACCTACGCTATGTTAGCGGGGGATACTTCCATCCTTGATGAGCGTGTTCTCAACGGATTAAAAGAAACCTATAACTCCCTAGGTGTTCCCGTTGGTAGTACCGTTCAAGCCATTCAGGCCATGAAAGAAGTCACTGCAGGACTCGTTGGTGCTGATGCTGGAAAGGAAATGGGTGTTTATTTTGACTACATTTGCTCTGGCTTAAGCTAGACCGAATGATGGTGGCAATTCCATAAGAGTTGTCCAGAAGGGTTCGGGAAGTCTAGAGTGAGTGCTAGTTGGTTAAAGGCTTGATCTTTGCTGCTAAAGATGGGTTTTGACGAACTAGTATTGACTTCTGACTCCCGAACTTTGTTTTATAAGATGTTTGAGGAAATTTAGGAGAACTCAATCCATGCGAATGTTTAAAGTTACTGCTTGTGTTCCCAGTCAAACCAGAATCAGGACTCAGCGGGAATTACAAAATACCTATTTCACGAAATTAGTTGCCTACGATAACTGGTTTCGCGAACAACAACGCATTATGAAAATGGGTGGTAAAATCGTCAAGGTAGAATTAGCTACCGGTAAGCCTGGGACTAATACCGGATTGCTGTAGATATCATAAGATTATCTCAAAAATTATCGGAAGGGGTCAACGCCCGTTGACCCCTTCTGCACTGAAAAGAGTTCTCTTGCCGTTTGAGAAAATTTGTTTGATGAAATGGTAGAAAATTAAGTAAATTTGGGCATCCTTTAGAAAGAATGATCAAAACACTTAGCATTAAAGAATAAATTAATTGACTAACACCCCTGATCATCAAGACTGTTGGAGAACCTCTAAAATTATCTAATTATTTTCAAATTTGATTAATTCCTATCTTTAACTAACCATGTCAACCAACCACCCTCAAAATTCTTTCAATATTGAAAATCCTCTAGAACATCGGCATCCAGAAGTTGAGGCAACTATTACAAGTAATCGAGCTTCTTTTGAAACCATAGCATCAACTCCACCATCCCATCGTTCCTTAGTAGATGAAACTGAGTCTACCACGATTAGCACTCTAGTCAATAAAGTTCTCGCTAAGGCGGTTGAAAAAAAGGCCACCGAGATCCAGATTGAACCTGAAGAGAATTTTTTAAGTATTCGTTATGGTCACGGAGAAACCTTCAAACCCCTCATTGATCCCTTGCCCAAAAAGTTCACTCCGGCCATTCTTTCTCGCTTAAAGTCGATGGCAGAGTTAGAGGTTAACGAATGCCAAACTCCCCAAAAAGGTCGTATTCGTAAACGAGGTGGCGGTCGCACCATTGATTTTTTCGTGCAAACCCAGCCTAGTTTTTATGGGGAAAAAGTAATCATTCGTGTTTTGGATAGTGCAATTAAACCCCCAAGTTTAGATAAACTGATTGGGGACTCTCAGATGAGACATTCCCTTGAGGAAATGCTCAAAGGTTCATCAGGATTATTATTAGTCAGTCGTTCCCAAAAAAAAGCACCCACACCCCTTCTTTATAGTTTGTTGTGTGCAGAAGACTCAAATCTTAAAGCCATGGCAACGGTGCAAGAATCCATTTCTTATCTGCTACCTGAGATGAAGCAAATTGAAGTGGATTTAGACGGAGATGAGCAATACGCTGATGTATTGTCTTCCCTAGCTCAGCAAGATAAATCTACCATTATGGTAGATGATCTGTGTGACCCTTCCATTGCTCGTATGGTAGCAGAAATGGCTGATAACAACCATTTCATTATAACGAGTGTCAGTGCTGATGATAGTTTGGGAGCGATCGCTTTATTAAAGGAGATGATTACCCCTAATTTATTGGCTAAAACTTTGATTGGGGTGATTCATGAGCATCACTTACCTCGTTTATGTCCCACTTGTCGTACTATCTATGAACCCAGTATGAAGGAATTAGTCAGATTGGGGATTCCTCCTGAGAAGAGTCGTGAACTTACCTTCTATCAACCTCGTGTTTTAAACGAGACAGAAATTGAACAAATGAGAGACAAAGGGCGACTCTGTCGACAATGTAATGGAGAAGGATATCACGGAAGAGTTAAGGTTTATGAGCTCTTACAAATTACCCCATCTTTAAAAACAGCGATCGCTGAAAATGTTGGGTTAGCTGAACTTAAACAAGCTGCTTTTGGGGAAGAAAATTCTCCTTTGTTAACCACTGCTTTAGAATTAGTGGAACAAGGAGAAATTGGTTTTAATGACTTACTGAAACTCTATCCTGATACTTTCGAGAAATCCATTCCCCCTGAAACCAATTCTGAGGTCTTTATAAATATTAATGAAGATGATCTTAGTGAACGTTTAGAAAAGGTGGAAACCTTATTAATGAGCTTAACTCAAGAATTTAACGAACTCAAAAAAGCGTTACATCCTACCCAAAATGTTGCTCCTCCACAAAAACATATCAAAGAACCATTATTGAATCAACGGTTTTCATCCAAGCAAGTTAAGGAGGCAATCCCTTCCAATATTGATATGTTTAAGGAAACTATTGCGGCTGATGCCAGTTTATATGAAGAGTTATACGAAGAATTACAAGATCCTGGAGAGTGGGAGGCTTTAAAAAGAGAATTAGATCCTAATAAGGAGACAATAATAGCAGATTTAGATAGTGATCAAAATAGTAACGGTAATCCTTTTCGCTCAATTCCTGATCCTTGGTAATCTAATCTAGTTTTTCCATCTCTAGCTTTACTTAAAAAGACACTCAGAAGAGAGGACATCGAGAGCTTGCGAAATACGAGAAAATTTGAATAGACTAGATAAAGTACCCAGGCACTCTGGGAAACGAAAACGCCTGATTAGTCGTTCTGTCTGGGAGGCAACAGTGGGAGATTTGCTCATCGCTCTTACCAATGTTTTCTAGATAAGTGGCGAAACCTCGTATACACGTGAATAACCAGGAATGCCCTCTCGTGAGTGAGGGAGGTTCCCCGCACAAAGCGAAAGCAGCCTGCGTGGGAGGATGTCACAGCCATTAAAGCCTTGATAAAAATGAAGCTTAGAAAATTATTACGCCTCATCGCGAGTCATTGCATCACGCTCTTATTGGGTGTGCTGTTCTGCTTTGGCGGTTTTTATCCCTTATCTTCTCAAGCCGACTCTATTGCAGAAGTTGCCCAAAATTCTGTTAGAATTACTCCCAATAGCTTTGTCGCCTCGGCTGTAGCCCGTACTGGTCCGGCGGTGGTTCGCCTCGATACAGAAGCGGTTGTTACTCGACAAATTGATCCCTTTTTTGATGATCCTTTCTTCCGTGACTTCTTTGGCCAACAGATGCGCCCCCCCCAACAACAACGGATTACTGGTCAGGGTTCAGGTTTTATTGTTGATAGGAGTGGCATTATTTTAACTAATGCCCATGTAGTCAATAAGGCTGATAAGGTGACTGTAACCCTTAAAGATGGACGAACCTTTGATGGAGAAGTCAGAGGGGCTGATGAAGTTACTGATTTGGCTGTTGTGGCTATTAACCCTCAAGGAAGTAGCTTGCCCGTAGCACCTTTAGGGGACTCTAACACTTTACAGGTGGGAGATTGGGCCATCGCTGTGGGCAACCCTGTGGGATTGGATAATACAGTGACTTTGGGTATTATCAGTACCATTGGTCGTTCTGCGGCTAAAGTCGGTATTCCTGATAAACGACTTGATTTTATTCAAACTGATGCAGCTATTAATCCTGGTAACTCCGGCGGACCTCTCTTAAATGGCAATGGAGAAGTGATTGGTATTAATACTGCTATTCGGCCTGATGCCATGGGAATTGGTTTTGCCATTCCCATCAACAAAGCCAAAGCATTAGAAAAAATACTCGCTTCGGGGCAAAAAGTTCCCCATCCTTATATTGGGGTGCAAATGGTTAATCTTACCCCTGAAGTGGCTCAAGAAAACAACCGTAACCCTAATTCTCCTATTCTGGTTCCTGAAGTGGAGGGAATTTTAGTCGTGCAGGTGGTTCCTAATAGTCCGGCTGCTAAGGCAAGGTTACGTCGTGGGGATGTAATCGTGGCAGTTAATAATCAACCGGTGAAAGATGGCACGGCTCTGCAAAAAATTGTCGAAAATGCGGGAATTAATGCCACTTTGAGAGTGAAGTTGTACCGAGGAGATCGCTTGTTAGATTTGACTGTGAAAACTGAACAATTACAAGGGGTATCTTAGGGACAATTATCTCAATAGCTTTGATTCTCTTTTATCTCTACTGTAGGGGCCAATAAAAGTTGACCCCTACTTATGTTAAGGTTTAAATAATAACAATAAAAAAAACCTTAAATTAGTTTTTCTTATAATGAATATCATCGAATCTTCTCTGAAGAGAGTTCATCGTGAAGCAGATCAGAATATTTATTTAGCTTTTTTCAATTTCCCTTCATTTTCCTGGCGTTTTCTACGCTTAGCTTCTATCAATATTTTATCAAATTTAATGGTTCCTATTGCTGGTTTACTAAGTATTACCTTTTTAGGTCATTTAGAAGATATTCATCATTTAGCAGGGGTGACTTTAGGGACAATTATTTTTAATTATCTATATCGTGCTTTGGGGTTTTTACGCACTAGCACAACGGGTATAACAGCACAATCAATGGGAAGAAAAGATAGCAAGGAAGTCTTATTAGTTCTCCTTAAAAATGGTATCTTAGCTGTTAGTTTTGGGCTCATTATTTTAGCTTTACAGTATCCTTTGCAATGGATAGGATTTAATTTAGTAAGTGCTGCACCGATGGTTAAAGCATCAGGCCAAGCTTATTATAGCACTCGAATTTTAGCAGCCCCGGCTGTTTTACTTAATTTTGTTTTTATTGGTTGGTTTTTAGGAAAGGAACAAAGTGGTAAGGTTTTATGGCTTTCTCTGATTGGGAATGGGGCCAATGTTATCTTAGATTATTTATTGATTATTCGTTGGGGTTTAGAAAGCAGTGGTGCGGGTTTAGCCACTTCTTTAAGTCAGATTATAATGTGTGTAATCGGGCTTTGTTTTGTGGTTATTGATGTTGACTGGAAAGAAGTAAAAGAAGTGACTAAATCTCTTTCTTTTGAACAGTGGAAAGGAAATTTAATGTTAAATCGTGATTTATTTCTTCGGACTTTGATACTCATATCTGCATTTTCTTTGTTTACTAATGTTAGTTCTGCTATGGGTACTTTGGTTTTAGCGGAAAATTCAGTTTTATTACAAGTATTTTCTTTAGTGGTTTATTTTATTGATGGTTTAGCCTTTGCTACTGAATCTTTAGCGGGTAATTTTAAAGGAAAGGGAAGTAACAAACAGTTAATTCCTTTACTAAAGTTTTCGGGAGTTATTAGTTTTATTTTAGCGTTAATTTCTGTTTTGATTTTTGTCTTGTTCCCACAAACATTATTTGGACTTTTAACAAATCATGAAGAAATTTTCCCTTATTTAACTTCTCATGTCATCTGGTTATTACCCGTGCTTGGTTTTGGTTCTATTGCATTTATTTTAGATGGTTATTTTATCGGTTTAGCAGAAGGGGTAATGTTACGCAATACAGCATTAGGCTCAACTTTTATCGGTTTTGTTCCTGTAGCCGTGATAGCTTGGCATTATAATAGTAGTAATTTATTGTGGTTAGCTTTGTCCTTATTTATGGCTACCAGAGTTGTCTTATTAGGGTTAAAGGTTCCTAAGACTTTAGATAATATCTAAGAAAACCAAGGAGATGTAATTATTTATGACTGAATAAGAATATTGGTTTTCATGGTAGGATGAGAAACAGTTAATTTCAGTTGATTTTTATTCATATGTGGCGAGTCAATATTTATTGTAGTGGAGATGCTTGGAAACAATTTGGGGCTGACTTTAAAGCCATGACTCAAAGTCATCAAGCTGAGTTGATAACTTCCCAAAAAACGCCAGATGACTCCCGTATAATGGCCTACAAGCTTGAGGGTATTGATGAAGTCGAAACCTTCCAGGAGGATTGTAACAAAATCCCTGGATTTACTTCTGACTTTGAGGCTCTTTAGTAATAGATGAATTGATCATAAGGGGAGTTGATTATTTTTTACCCAGAAAGGGAATCAACATGGGTACTTTGCGACGATAAGTTTGATATTGTTCACCATGAATATCAATTAAGTCTTTTTCTTCTAATTGAATGGCAATTAATATATAAATTGTCGTCATTAAAGCTAAGAAAAAATGAGCAACTGTCATGGTAGGAGTCATCCAAACTACCAATAACCAACCTACATACAAAGGATGACGAACATAGTTGTACAATACAGGGGTTTGGAAAGGTAAATAAGTGTATTCTTTTCCTTGGAAATAAAGGTAAACTTGTCGCAGTCCAAATAAGTCAAAATGATTGATTAAAAAGGTAGAAGCTAAAACAATCACCCAACCCAATGCAAACAGGGAATAAATAACAATCTCCCCCACTAAATTATTAATAGTCCACAAGGGAATACCAATGGGTTGCCACTGCCAAAAGAGAAAGATTAATGCTAAGCTGGACAACAGAACGTAAGTGCTTCGTTCTATAGGCTGAGGAATCAACTTTGTCCACCAAACTTTAAATGATGGCCTAGCCATAACACTATGTTGCAAAGCAAAAATTGCCAACAAAGTTGCATCAACCAATAAAGCAGTCAGTAATGATCCTTGGGCTTGCAAATCAAGGGATTTCTTAACACCAATATTAATTAAAAATCCCACCCCATAAGTTAAAGTTATCACAGAAATGAGATAACAAATAATTCCATAGCTAAAAACCAAAATCCTACTAAAAAAGTTAGATTTGACTGTTTGCTCTTGCTGCATAATAGATTTGGGGAAGGAAATAGATTGGGTAAGGAATCCCACGCAGTTCTAACCGTGGGAACTTGAGTAGGTTGATGATATTAGTTGGAATCACCACTATAAGGTTGTACCCCAATAGAAGGGGGTGTGTTGTCGTGATCAGGACTAAATACTTCAGCGATTGCTTCTGCTAACTTACCAAAAAATCCAGGTTTTTGCTTTAATTCATCTAAGGCTTCATCGACGTGTTCAGCAGAAAAGTCAAACCCTTCTTCCTTAGCCAGTGTTGTTAACTCATCTTGGTTTTTTACAGTTTGCAGTTTATCTTTAAGACCCTGATTTTTAGCAGCTTCACCCAAAAATTGAATTACCTTTTCTTTAGCCATAATGATGCCTTGAATAGTTGATACATCTAGGAAAACTTCTGATTTAATACTTATCATCAGTTTATCCTCTCAATATCATTATAACTTTAAATGTGTTTTACCCCTTATCTCAATTGCAAAACTTTAAGATTTTATCAGTCAAGGTCAATCAGAATGTAGAATTTAGAATTTAGAATTACCGACCCCTCAAGTTGGATGCTTGAAACAAGAATTTTTCTTGTTTTCATCCCCTGGAAAGAGGAGGCTTGGAACCCTTTTTTCCATCATTGGTTAAGAGAAGGTAATCAACCTCAAAAAATAGTTAATACTTTTTAACAAGAGGATACGTATAGACAGAAAAAATGTCACTAATATTAATATTGATATGAAGAACAGCTAAAGGGGAAAAATTTAAAATGTTACGGAACGGGATAGCTTTTATAAATCATGAAATGCTTTAAGTATGAGGTTCAAAAGAGGTAGAAATAGTCAAAAACCCCAGCATAACTGAGGTTTAATCGAAAAATTTTACAATGTTAACCAAGAGAAAAATGCTTAGCTAATCGTAGCAGAAAGAATAACTAAGCTAGTGACAAATAATGCAGCGATCGCCCCTTTAATTAAGTAACGACGTAGTTGATAAGGGGCAGGGAATTCGGCATAATAAACTTGAGGTTCTACTGCATAGTTGTTGAGAACACCGTTGTCAAGTTGAGTAGTTGTAAACATACCTAATTACCTCTTTTTGCTCTCTGTCTCAATTGTATCTCACTCTGTGACAACTTATATAGAGTTGTTAACATAAAGATATCAATTCTCTCTATATAAGTAAGGTTGTGATAACTGTTGTCATTTGATGCTAGTTTTCTGGGAAAAATTAAGCAATGTTTATAATAGTTCCCATGAAAATCAACCTTGATTATTAACTATTTTTTGCTTCTAAGTTGGCCAAACGACTTTGTAATTCTTGATTTTCTTGTTTCAGCTTTTCAAGTTCATCTCTTAAGGACTGAATTCCTTGATCTTCTCCTAGTTTTTTCTGAACTTTTTTGATAGCTTCTTCTGTCCTTCTTTTAACTCTTCCATCTGGGGTTCTATCTGCTAAACTTTGTAAAATAGTAATGGCTTTTGGTGTTTCCATTTGTCCTAATGCGGTAGTAACAGCAACTTGAGTTAAGAAGAAACTTTCTTGAGAAATGGACTCTAAAATATCAAGAATTTCCTCTAACTTATTGGGGGTTTGTCCTGTAGAAATCGTCCCTAATGCACGAATTGCCGCTAGGCGTAAAGCTTGAGGAATTCCTAATTTTGTATAATTGACAATAACATCAACTGCATCGCCATTGGTTTTCAGTTTACTTAAGCCACTAATCGCTCCTGATCTTACTACTTCATTCCAACCTGAACGGCTTTCTAAGACCTCTTTTAATAAGTCAATAACTTCGGAGGTTTTCTCTTTTAAAGTACCTGATAAGATTTTTCCTAAACTACTGGCGATCGCTGCTTCACAGTAGTAACTTTGCTCTTCAGTTTTCAGATAATTTTTTAGGATTTCGTAGCAATAGTCATTTTTGATATTTCCTAAGCTTTCAATTACCGCACGACGTACTTTTTGATCTTCATCGTCTAACCCTTTAACCAAGGTTTCTCCTGCTTGATCTAAGGCAATTTTTCCTAACTGTTTAGCTGCCTCTAATCTGACTCCCCAAAAGGGCTCTTTAGTCAAGGTTTCTTCTAAAGTTTTAATGGACTCTAAGTTACCTTTTTTCCCAATGGCAATAGCAGCATAAATGCGGGAAATGGGATCAGGATCATGTTTTAATTGCGCTTTTAATTCAGCGAAAGGATAATCTAATTCTACAGTTTTCAAGAAATAGTTATCAACATCAAAACTGATATAGTCTGGTTTTTTTTCTAAGGGAAAGTAAAAGGTTTGTTGTTTCTCATGAAGACGCAGCTTAAAAATTTTCATGGCAGACTTTTCATAACCAAAACCAATAGGTATTTTTAGATCAAAAATATCTTTACTATTGCCATCCTCTTCTTTAACTTGAGTTTGAGTGATGGTTAATTTGGCTAAGTTGTTATCATTATCCCAACTATAACTTACTTTATAATCTGGATGTCCTCCACGAAAGACATATTGATCAAAAAGGAACAATAAATTATACCCTGTAGCTGTTTCTATTGCTCTTAATAAATCGATAGTTTCCACTGTTTTATGACCATTGTCATTAACAAATTTATGAATCGCTTTATCAAATAATTCTTCGCCTAAAATGCCACGCATCATGTGATAAACACAAGCCCCTTTTTCATATAAATGGCGATCGTATAATTCAATAGCTTCTCTGTAAACATTGGTAACAATCGGGCGACGATAACGAGAAGAATCTTCATCTAAATAACTTCTTGCTTCGTTTAATAAATAGTAAGCCGCATCATCTTTTCCGTATTCATGCTCTGTCCATAAAACCTCAGAATAAGAGGCCATTCCTTCCTTAATCCAAGCATGAGACCAATGTTTAATTACGACCAAATCACCAAACCATTGATGTGCCAATTCGTGGGCTACTAAACTTTCTGTAAATGTTTTATCCTTAACTGCTTTTTGATCTAATAAACACCTATCTGTCAAGAGTGTGGTTGAGGTATTTTCCATCCCTCCAAAGATGAAATCACTAACACAAACTTGAGCATATTTAGGATAAGGATAGTGATAGCCAAATTTTGAGGAAAAATAATCAATCATTTGGGGGGTTTTCCCCATACTTATTTTTCCTTGTTCCTCTTTCCCTTTTTCTACATAGTAATTAACAGGAATACCTTTCCATTCATCCCTGATTTCGCTAAATTCTCCTACCGCTAAAGTCATCAAATAAGTTGGATGAATCTGTTTCTGTAACCAATGATAAATGATATCTTCTCCAACGGTTTCTTGATTAATCAATTCACCGTTAGAAATAGCGATAAAATTGTTAGGAACTTTGACTTTAATTTCTGAGGTTGCTAATTGTCCAGGATAGTCAAAACATGGGAACCAAAAGCGTGAGTCTTCATCTTCTCCTTGAGTCCAAACTTGATTAGGCTTATCTGGATAATGTTCATCTGGAGCGATAAAATAGAGTCCCCTTTGAGGGTTTTCAACTCCATAGTTTATAGTGATTTTAATGGGTTCTTCTTGGGTAGATTGTAGAAGATTAATGGTTAATTTTTCTTGGTCATAATCAAAAGGTTGGCTAACTTCATTAATGAAAACAGCATTAATGTTTAAATCAACAGCATCGAGAATTAATTGATTGATTTCGGAACGAACAGGAGTTAAGGTAATGCTACAATTTCCCGTAAAACTTTGGTGAGGAATATCTAAGGTTAAATCGAGGAAAATATGATTAACTTGTCCGTAGCGATCAGGGTTATAATGGGGCTTGGCTCCAGGTAACTCAAATTTACGGTTATTATCTTCGCTATCAAAGTTTTTTAGATTCATAAGATTTGTAACAATAAGGGATTCAGGGATGCTGTTAATTTAGATCCTTTAACTATTATATAATAATAGTTCTCCTCACTTTTGATTTGCTAATTTATGCTGAAAGCTTGCATCAAAAGCGATCGCCCTTGCTTCACCAACCATAGTTAAGTCTTCAGGAAGAGGTTTACAGTCGCTCACTAAAGATAATATGATTTGTTGCTTAAGTTGTTTAGCATAAGGGTTGGGAGTGAGTTTGATATTAGCAAGATCACATTCTGATTTCATGATATTATCTTCCGTATTCTTGACTTGCCTTTTTGCTGATTTTCTGTGCAATCACAATTGTTCTAATAGGCTTTTTTGCTACTTACTGGATAAAAGCTAATACTATGGAAAAACATACATATTTCATCTCAAAAGACAATAAAATTAGAGGAACATTAACTCTACCTGATGGAATTCATCAACCTCCTGTTTGTTTATTTATTGGAGGTTCTTTTCCTCAAACCCGTGACGGCAATTTGGATAACTCAAAAAAAGATTGGTTTCCCATTACTTTACCTGAAAGAAATTTGTTTAAAGATGAAGCAAAACTATTTCAAGAATTAGGTTATGCTACTTTTAGATATGATAAAAGAGGTTGTGGTGAAAGTGAAGGTAATTGTGATACAGTCGATTTATTTGAGTTAGTTGATGATGCTAGAGAAGCTATAAAATGGTTAAAAACTTTACCTGATATTGATAATAGTAAAATTGGGATTTTAGGCCAAAGTGAGGGAGCAGTTATTGCTTTAATGTTAGCAGCAGAAAACTTAGGTTTATCTTTCTATGTTTGGCAAGGAGGTATTTATAATAATCTAGAAACCATTTTAAAATGGCAAAGAGACAATTTTTGGAAATTAGAACAAGAAACAATTGATAACTTTAAAAATAATCTACCTTTGATGTATTGGATTTATGTCAAAACTGATGAATTATGCAACAAAATTAAGCAAGGAGAAAGTTATTTTAAAGTGGGAGATGAAACTTGGTCAAAAGATTTCTATCTTCCTCTCTGGAAACAACATTTTGCTCATCCTCCCTCTGAGTTTATTTCTCAGATAAATTGCCCTGTTTTATTATTACATGGAAAACTCGATCATAATACACCTTACACAGAAGCATTATCAGCAGCAGAAGCGTTAAAAAAAGCAGGAAATACTCAGGTAACAACTCATATTTTTCCAGGTTTAGATCATAGTTTTAGACGATTGGGAAACCCTGATGAAGATTTTGTTACAGCTATGAAACGTCCCCTTGATTTTGAGATAGTTAATGCGATCAAACAATGGATAAAGTTGAATTTTGAATAAAGTATAGTTTATAGTCACTATTAATTTTCTATAGCTTCTCAATGTTATAACTTGTAACAGCAGAGAAAGCTATGTTACGCTTTATCCATCCCATCTCAATACTCTATAATCTATGAAATATCTTGATACAATTATCCACGGAGACTGTGTAGAAATTTTAAAAATGTTACCTGATAAAAGTGTTGATTTAATTATCCTTGATCCTCCCTATTGGAAGGTGATACAACAAAAATGGGATTATCAATGGCGTACAGAAGAAGATTATCAAAAATGGTGTTTACAATGGCTTCCTGAAATTGCTAGGGTAATTAAATTATCAGGCAGTTTATATTTATTTGGATATTTAAGAAACTTATTTTATTTATACGAGCCGATCATTAATTTAGGGTTTAATTTTCGACAGCAAATTATTATCGATAAAGGAATGAAAGCTATAGGAGGAAGGGCAACTAAAGGTTATAAAATGTTTCCTAATGTAACAGAAAGTTTATTGTTTTTTATTTATGATAGTCGTCCTTTTATTAAACAATTTCTCAAACAAAGACAAAAAGAATTAGGGTTAACCGCACTAGAAATTAACAAAAAATTGGGGGTAAAATCTAATGGTGGTGGAATGTGGTCTCTGTATACAGGTAATAACATATTAGCACAAGTTCCTACTAAAGAAATGTGGGAAAAATTAGCAGAAATCCTTGAATTTAATTATGCTTATGAGGATATTTCACAAACTTTTAATATAGAAATGGGGGTAACAGATGTTTGGAATGACTTAGATTTTTATCAAGAAAAAAGGTTACATCCTACCCAGAAACCTGTTAAATTAATAGAGAGAATTATCAGAGCAAGTAGCCAGAAAAATATGATCGTTTTAGATCCTTTTATGGGATCAGGTGCCACTGCGATCGCTTGTTTAAATCTCAATCGTCATTATATTGGCATTGAAAAAAATGAGAATTATATTGATAAAATTAATACAAGAGTAGAGGAATATAAATCAACTTTGAGTAATAATATCGATAAAAATATAAAAGCTAATCATAAAAATGTTAATTACTATAATTAGCTTTCATTAGAAAAACATTAAAGCTTTGGTAAAATTACTGTTTGAAGATAATACTTAAGCTTTGCGTAAAAAACTGCGTCCACTTGGGATAGATTTTGTAATTATAGTTAGTCCTAATGCTTGAGCTAACTTTTTACTACCGAGAACTTGATCAAGCAAATTCTTGATAATTTGTTTCATCCAAGGTTAAGGATTACGATATTTACTTTTATGATAGTTTTTTATTAGAATAGATATTCTATCACAGACTTAGGAAATCTATCCATTAAAATAGGAAAGATAGGACAAGGAGTTTTTGCTTGTAAATTAACGTTTCCATCTGCTTTAAAAATACTCCAACTAAACGGACCCTGCTTTGCTGCTGACATCCATAAAAGACGTTTTGCACGAGTCATTGCTACATATAATAAACGATATTCTTCTGCTTTTTTCAGTTTTTGTGCTTCTTCCCAAGCATCTTTTGGGTTAGGAATGTTTAAGAGGTTTTCTGCGTTAATATATTGATGATGAACCGCAGCACGAATTTGAGCGCGAGATACTTCTGCTAAGGTAAATTTACCTAAAAATTGTGCAGAAGTGGGAACCCAAAGTTTACCGGGTAAAACATCTTCATGAAGGAAAGGAAGAAAGACATAATCCCAGTCTAAACCTTTTGATTTGTGCATGGTAATAATGGTAACTTGATTGGCTCTTGTGTACTTTTCCTCGCTATCTTCTTCTACCCCTTCAAACTTTTCAGAATTAATAATTTCCCTGAGAACATCTAAGACACTTTTTAAAGAAAATTTACCGATTAATTCTTGATAAATTCTATCAGACAGTTTTTGTACTGTTGCTAATTCTGCTCCTGTATATTTTAAAGTCATTCCTAAGAAGGAAATCAGTTGATAATCAGGTAACTCTAATTTAGCTTGTACGAGATTACGACAATAACGACGAGCTTCTAAAACTTGTTTTTTCGGTTCAGGAATCAGGGGACTGGGATAAAGAAAGTCTTCAGGATAAGTTGATAACGCATTGAAGTCTTGTGCTGGAATTAAACCTCGCTTTTCTAATATTTCTAAAGCACTTTTTAAATATTCTGGAGAGTGGGGACGATCCATGAATTGCAGTAGGTTTAAAATTTCATTAGGTATCTGTGAAAACCTTTCTGATTCTCCCACTTCATAAAGCCTAATTTTATGTTTTTTGGGCAACTGTTTTAAATTTTCAGATAAGAAACGTCCTTGACGATTTTCTCTTACTAAAATAGCGGCATTATGAGCAGGATTTTTCGTTAATAATTCAATAACTTTATCTTTAATTAAGTCAACTGTATGATAAATATCATCAGGAATATAGAGTTCTAAACCTTCACCAACTGGCTCAGGATTTGCATTAATTTGGGGATCATTTTTGCTAACAGTTTCTATTTTTTGTAAGCGAAAAGGAATCACTTCTTTTCCTGGTTTTTCAGGATCAGATATTAGTCCTTGTTCTTGTTTTTTTTCACTTTCAAATTCCCACTGTTGATTAACCCATTTGAGAACAAAATTAGCAGCATCAATAATAATCTTACTACTACGTCCCGCTTGAGTCATTTCAGCTAATTTTTCTTCTTTTTTACAAGTCTCACAAAACCAATTGAAATAAACAGGATCAGCAGGTGTAAACGTTGAATTAATAGCTTGATTAGGATCACCTACTCGGATTAAATTACAGTTATTTTCATTAGTGGCTAAAGTAGAAATTAGTCGTTCTTGCAAAGGACTAGAATCTTGTGCTTCATCCTCAAATACTGCAAAAATTTGCTGTTGCCAAAACTCTCTAATTTTGGGGTGATTCAAAACATTTAAAGCCCCTAAAATCATATCATCATAATCAATAAAATCAAGGGATTTCATAACAATTTGATACTGTTCGTATAATCCCGCCGCTATCCCTAAAATCTCGTAATTATCATGGCTATAATGACTTAATTCCCAGACTTTTTCAGGAGTGAGTCCAGAACTTTTTGCTTCTCGTATAATGGTATGTGCAAGTTTAGGTAAAACTTCTGTTCTTAACACAGATTGTCGCCGTAATCTTTCTGTTTCTTCTCCATCAAACTCCGCCCCTTCTAATAAAATTTGATAACGACGAGGATTAATATTAATCCACTTTTCAACACAATTCCTAATCACACGATGACTAGGAGTCGGAATAATGACAGTTGAGGTTTCTAAATTAAGTTGGGATAAATCAGCATGACGACTGGCAATATTGAGTGCTAAACCGTGTAAAGTTTGTACCATAAACCCTGTTTGAGGTATCTTTAATTCTTTAAGACGTTCCTTGATTTTTGCCTTAATTCCTGCAGCAGCAGAACGGGTATAGGTAACAATAATTAACTGGTTTTGAGGGTTTAATTGATTACGGGCGATTATCATAGCACCAGCCACGGCTAAACTATGAGATTTACCTGCACCAGGAACAGCAGAAATAGCCATTTTTCCCCCTTGCCAAAGCCCTAACTGTTGTTGTCCGGGGCGTAAACTATTTTGCAGTTCATTTAATTGATTTTCTAAACTTTGAGTAGCCAAAATGACGTAAAAATTAAGATTTTTTTCAACATCTTAACATACTCTTCTAGACTGTTACCAGCAAGATTCTTATGTTACAATCTAACTTAACTAAACTCAAAAACAATAGTTAATTCATGACCAGCAAAAAAGAAACACAAATTTTTATCTTATCTTTATTAGTAACAGTAGGAATTTTAGTGGGAGGTTACTGGTACTTTATACAATCACAAGGGCAAGAAATAACAGATGGAAACCGATTTCAAAGAAATAAGAATAATAATCAATTAACTATCAGTACAGGAAATGAATTACTCATTACTTCTGATAGTACCCCACAAAAAAAAGCAGGTATTTCTGCCTTTCAACAAGGCAATTATTCAGAAGCAGTTGCTCAATTTAAAACCTCCTTGCAACTGCAACGCAATGATCCTGAAGCACTGATTTATCTAAACAATGCTAAAGCAGCAACAAATAACCCTTTTAAAATTGCTGTTGTTGTTCCTATTGGGGCTAATCTAAACATCGCTAAAGAAATGTTAAGAGGCGTTGCCCAACTACAAGAAAAAGTCAATCAAGCAGGAGGAATTAACGGAAAATTTCTACAAGTTGCCATTGTTAACGATAATAATAATCCTGAAATGGCTGCTAAAGTTGCCGATAAATTAGTTCAAGATGAGAGTATTTTAGCCGTGGTTGGTCATAACTCTAGTAATGCTACCTTAGCAGCAGGAAAAGTTTATCAAGACGGTCAGTTAGTGATGATTTCCCCCACCAGTGACGCAAAAGAAATATCTACATTAGGAAACTATATTTTTCGTACGGTTCCTAGCATTCGGTTTCAGGCTGATCAACTCTCTAAATATCTGATTAATACCGCCAAAAAATCTAAAATTGCTATCTGTTTTGATTCCAATGCTAAATACAGTTTATCCTTAAAAGAAGAATTTACCTCAGCTATTTTTGCTGATGGGGGTCAGGTCATAGAAATTAACTGCGATCTAGCAGATAAAAGTTTGAATGCTTTAGAGACAATTTCTCAAGCGATTGAACAACAAGCTGATAGTTTATTAATGATACCAGACGTTAACAATATTGACGCTGCCATTGAAGTAGTCCAAGCTAATCAAAATCGTTTATTATTGTTAGGTAGTTCTTCCCTTTACACCTTTGAAACCCTAAAACAAGGACAAAAAACAGTTGAAGGGATGATTTTGGCAGTTCCTTGGCACCCTGAAGCAGTTGGAGGTAATGGATTTATTGCCCAAGCAAGAGGATTATGGGGAGGAGACGTTAATTGGCGTACTGCTGCCGCTTATGACGCAACCATAGCTATTGTCAATGCTTTAAAACAAGGAAATAGCTATCGCCAAAGTATTCAACAGGTTTTATCTAATAACAATTTTTCTGTTAAAGGGGCTGCCGAAGAAGTGAAATTTTTACCATCGGGCGATCGCAATGGAGGCTCGATTCTCATCACCATTGTGCCTGGGTCCAAAAGCCAAACTGGATTTGATTTTGTTCCTTTAAACTAAACTCCCCAGGTAGGATTCGAACCTACGACCAATCGGTTAACAGCCGACCGCTCTACCACTGAGCTACTGAGGATTGCTCACACGATTACTAATCATAACAATACCTTTTGTGTTTTGGCAAGCCCTGTTGTAACTTTTCTTAAAATTAATCATTCCAAAGGACGTTGTTAAAATTTCCCTTTGGGCTTTATGGTATAGATATGGTCTTTACCACAGAACTCCTCATGCTTATCAACCACCACCGTCCTGTGACACTTTCCTGGATTTCTACAGACTTATCTTTTGAGTCTACCTTTGAAACTTCTGGGACTTTGTATCAAAAAGATCGTTTTCGGTTTGATTTACTCCTGAGTCAACCAGATGGGTTAAACTCAGGCGATGAAGAAGAAGGCAACTCAACCGTAGAAACGGCAAGACATATGTTGTGGGTCGAAATTTCCCCTGCAAGGGTGATTATGTCTCTACAGGGTAATGGTAAGTTTTGTTATCGTCATTTCTGGGAACCAGGGATTTATGGGTTAAGCCGTTACTGGTTAAATGATGATGGTGGAGACATTGCTAATGCTTTTCGTCTGCGTAATTATACTCGTCGCTTACAACTCGAAGGAGAGACATTACCAGAATATCTCAGAATTGAATATGAGTTATGGTCAGATAAAGTTCAGTTAGGTAACTATGTACTTAATTTAGAGGTTTATCATTAATCAAAGTCTTCATAAACACCGTTTGAATACTCTCTTGTAACAACACAGTTGTGTTTTTTTTTATCCTATGTTATGTTAGTGACTTGTGCGGACGTATAGCTCAGTTGGTTAGAGTACATCGTTGACATCGATGGGGTCACTGGTTCGAGTCCAGTTACGTCCATACTGCTTTATAGCTAGGTTTCAACAGGATATAAGAGAAGCATCTACATATAATCATATCCTACAGTACCCTGACAGTACCCTTTTTCTTTGATTTTGGGTATGTTTACTCATGGTGTTTTTGGCTTATTGAAATCTGTTACAGAAATCAAAACGGTATGTTATTTATAAAATAGGTAGGGTTTTATCTATTAAAATAGAAGTAGTAGTTCTATATAGTTATTATGGTTTGGAATGTATTTTGGAATGGTTATGCGGATGTTTATCCTTTTTTTAGCCAATCAGAAATAATTAATAGTGACCTTATAAAAATTGATTACTCACAAGACTTTACTAAAACTCATCTACCCTATTATCTGTTTTTGAGAGTGTTATATAATGAATCAAATCTCACATCTCATCAATGGTTAACCCTTTATCCTAAAAAAGAAAGTGAAGTAGTCAGACTTCCGATAATATCTGAGTTAGCTACTAATGGTTATAGATTAGAGTTATCAAACCGTGTTAAGTGGAAGAAATCTAACACCGCAAAACAAGAATTAGCACAAGTCACACTAAGTTATTGGAGTATGTAGTCACCAGTAATCAAATGTATTGTGAATACAACACAGAATATCCCGTGCAAAAAACAACCCTATAGACTCAGTAGATCGCAAAGTCAGTTCCAGAGACGGGAATTTTTCTCTGGCGATCGCAAATTGAAGGGAAAATAGCCCAAAAAACTCGCCAAAGCATAAGTTTATCTTATATACTAAGGGGCTGACTTTAAAAGGAATATAAATAATCTTGACCGATTTACTGACGAAATTAGCTTTAACCTCTCAAGAAACTTTGGAAGACACCATTAATTGTTTATCAACTCATATTTCTTTAGACACGAAGGGTGCTTTTGATATAGAATCATTATTTCAAATCTTAGTCAGGGCAGCCAGTTGTGAAGAAACAATAGAACAAACCAGTAAAGGATTGAAAAACTGTCCTTCTAGTAATAATATTAGATATAATCTCAGTAAGATTGAAGATTTTAAACAATTAGAAGCGGAAATTAATTCAGCTTTAAAAAGTCGAATACCTAAAGGATTAAATAAGAAAAAGCAAACTTTAGCTATCGACTTAAATTTAATTCCTTATTATGGAAAACAGACGGAAAAAGAACATCCTTACATCTATCGAAGTCAAGCTAAAAATGGCACTTGTTCTTTTTATGCTTATGCTACTCTTTATGTGATTAAAAAGGGTAAAAGGGTTACTCTAGGTATTAGGGGAGTGAGATGGGTCGATACTAAGGCTGCTATTATAACTTATTTATTAGCTGAGTTATCTGACCTAAACATTTACATCAAAAAACTATATTTAGATCGAGAAGTTTTTAGTGTAGCGGTTATTAGTTGGTTAATGGCTTTAGATGTTCCCTTTGTGATGCCAGCTATTAAAAGAGGTAAAACAGGAGGAATTAATCAATTCCTCAAAGGAAAGAAAAGCTATAAAACTAAATATACCATGTCTAGCCAAAAAGGTAAATCTGTGACTTTTGAACTCTGGATAGTTTGTCGATATAAAAAAGGAAAAAGAGGCAAAAAAGGAGTTGAATATCTAGTCTATGTTGTTTATAAGGTTAAGACCAGCTTGGCTCATATTCGACAAAGTTATCGTCAAGGTTTTGGGATTGAAAGTAGCTATCGACTCAAAAATACTTGTCGTATTAGAACAACGACTAAAAACCCTATTGTTAGGCTTCTCTTTGTGGGAATCTCTTTCCTTCTAGTCAATATTTGGGTTAATTTCCTTTGGCAAAGAATTAGTCAACCACGACGAGGAGGAAGGTTAATCTACCGTAATAAATTTCCCTTAAAACTCATGCTTTCTTTTTTACGCCAGGCTGTTGACCAAATTTTTAACACAGTGAAAGAGATTTCTATTCCTATGAATAATATACCCCATCTTTCTTCTAATCTTGTATAACTAAAACTTATTGATTTTGGCTGCGATCGCTTGCCTCAAACGGACTTTGCGATCTACTGAGTTTCGTTTTCTCGTTTTTCTCCCCGTAAATAGGGTTCAATGACTTGATTTAATTGAATTATCGGTTCTACAGTACATACTATGCTAAGCTATCAGCTAGATGCCAAAACAATAAAGCTCTATTTTTGAAGTTATTTACATTCCTAAAACCAAAACCGCAACGTTTTAAAACTTTCAATCGGTTATTAATT
>JASJEA010000034.1 GCA_030064935.1 Crocosphaera sp.
ATCATCTCCTCAAAATCTCGTTTTCTGAGAACCCATACTGTTACATCCGTTAAGGCGATCGCACTCACCGTATGATTTCCCCCAGACACAAAAGAGAGTTCTCCCACCGCATCCCCAGGTTGAAGGACCACGGGGGGTTTTTGTAGAGGATGGGGATAAATAATTTCTACTTCCCCTTGATCAATAATAAACAGGCGATCGGAAATTTCTTCTGGTTGAAAGAAGACATAACCATCTTTATAGTGATGATAGGTTAAACGTTGAGCAATTTCTAGCAGTTCATGGTGATAGAGATAACGAAACACAGGAAATCTGGTAATTTGTCGTGCTATTTGCAAGAATTCTTGCAGACAATCTTCAACTTCAACTGCTGGAAAAATAGTCCCTTCCTGGTGCATTTTTTCTGTTGCTCTTGTCACCCAATGGTTAACTTGAGTTTCATTAATTCCTTGACGTTGTTGTAAATAATGATGTAATTCTTCACTTTGCCAAAATCGTTCTAGTTGTTGAGATAAATAGGGAGAAGTTGGCAATAATTCTTCAAAATCAGGGCGAGGTAAAATATCAATTTCGGTGTCTTCTGTGGTTCGGGCAACGGTTTGATGGGGAGAAGCGGTTAAAAAGGAAAATTGACCAAAAACATCATTTTCTTCTAGTTGTTTAAAAGGGGCAAATTCAGCTTGTGGATCTAATAAGCTAACTTTGCCTTTTTTAATAAAATAAAGAGTTTCACTAGGATCACCTTGACGATAAATTGTAGTTCCCTTGGGATAATGAGTCACTAACAAAATTTTGGCTAATTTCTGTCTTAGGGAACGATTAGCATCATGAAACAAATTAATTCTCTTCAGACTGTCTACTCGTTCTTGAAAACGACGAGATTGTTTTTGAGTCAGATGGGATAAAGTGGTAGAGGGTTTCCGTAAAAATCCCCCAGAATTATTAACTAATTGATTGACAACGCTAAAAAATAAGCTACCAATAACCGCACCGATCACTAATTCAAAAATATGTCCTTTTTGCGTCGCACTTCCTACTAAATCAATGACTAAAGCTGCTAATAACGCCCCGCCACCAAAGGCAGTAAGAAAAGCAATCATCCTCGATACAGGAGTCCAAACTAAGGCAGTAATCGAGCCTAATGGCATGGAACAAGCACTAATAATCCCATAGAGAAAGGCGGTTACAATTGGGGAGTTGGCCATGATTAATAAATAGTAAGAGCTTAATAATAAGGGCTTAATAATATTAAGCCCCTACTGACTTTTTAAATCGGTTAAGGTCGACCATAGTTGACCCCGAAAAAGATTACAGAAAAGCTGATTTACCAGCAAAACGCGCTGCTTTACCTAAGTCTCTTTCAATGCGTAAAAGTTGATTAAATTTAGCAATACGCTCACCCCGACAACCAGAACCAGTTTTAATTTGTCCTGCACTGGTGGCTACCACTAAATCAGCAATAGTCGTGTCTTCTGTTTCGCCGGAACGATGGGAAACAAAACATTTATAATTGTGCTTGGTCGCTAATTCAATGGTATCTAAGGTCTCAGTTAAACTACCAATTTGATTGACTTTAATCAAAACAGAATTGGCGACTCCTTTTTGAATCCCTTCAGCTAAAATGGTGGGATTGGTACAGAATAAATCATCCCCTACCAATTCCACTTTATTACCAATTTTATCGGTGAGTTCTTTCCAACCTTCCCAGTCGTTTTCTCCCATGCCATCTTCTAAAGAAACAATGGGATATTTATTCATCCATTCGTCCCAAAGTGCTACCATTTCTGTTGGGGTTTTCGTAGATTGATCCGATTTGAAAAAGAGATATTTCCCATCCTTCCATAATTCTGAGGTGGCTGGATCGAGACAAATGGAAATATCCTCCCCTGGTTTATATCCTGCTGCTTCGATCGCCTGTATGATAAACTCCATGGCATCTTCATTGGATTTTAAGTTCGGTGCAAATCCTCCTTCATCCCCAATGCCTGTGCTTAATCCTTTCTCTTTGAGTAAACCTTTGAGGGTATGAAAGGTTTCTGCACCCATGCGAATAGCCTCGGCAAAACTAGGAGCATTATGGGGCGCAATCATGAATTCTTGGAAATCCACCGTATTATCAGCGTGGGCACCTCCATTGATAACGTTCATACAAGGAACGGGCAGTAAAGACGCATTGCTCCCCCCTAAATATCGATAGAGGGGCATTTTTAAGTAATTGGCTGCGGTACGAGCAACCGCTAAGGAAACCGCTAAAATAGCATTGGCCCCCATCTTAGCTTTATTGGGAGTACCATCAAGATCAATCATCGCTTGATCAATCGCTCTTTGTTGGGTAACATCCATACCAAGGAGAGCAGGAGCCAGATGAATATTGACGTTTTCAACGGCTTTAAGCACCCCTTTCCCTTTATAGCGGTTCCCATCACCATCGCGCATTTCCACAGCCTCTTTTTCCCCTGTAGAGGCCCCAGATGGTACTAATGCACTGCCAACTGTCCCATCTTCAAGCATAACTTGGGCTTCAACGGTGGGATTACCCCGTGAATCTAACATTTCTGAAGCGACAATCCTTTTAATACGCATAACTTTTCAGTCTCCTGATAATCGTGGAAATTGTTTGATACGTTAGTTTAGAAGCTACAAACAATCATAGGTACAATCAGGTATGATTTTCCCTGTTATTATCAGTATTTTTCCTTAAGATTTTCCAACAAACCAGTTTAAACTGAGACTAAACGGGTAATAAGACAATCTTAATTTTATTAAAAGTAACACACCCTTTTAGGGTGTTAGAAGCATCATGATTGTTTAACAGGGTTAATGATTGAAATGTTAACCCTGTAATGCCCTTGAATTAAAAATGCTTAGATAAATAAGTAGAAAAAGGATAAGATAAGCTTTGTTTCATCTGTTTTCTGACAATTTTAGCCCAACTATCAAAATCAAAGTTTTCTGCCAAGGGATCTAGGGATTTTTCCTGTTTTTCTCTTTCCTGATCCATCGAAAATTTACTTATTTGTACGGTTGCTTTTTCCATTAATTTTACCTCCAATTTTATCTTTTAGTCAGTTTAGTTTTCTTGTTAACTTTACTTTTTATCTATTCCTATCATACCTGTTTTGGTCATCAGCATAAAGTTAATATTGGGTTAATTTTAGTTTAAAAGATAGTCTATTAAATAATAAATTAATCGAATTTTCATCATAATTAGGGTAAAAGCTTAATTTTTTCGGAATTTTATCTCTATTTGTTCCCTGAAGATTTTAGAATGGGGCAGGTTTAAACAAACTAAGCTTCAGAAAAAAGAAGATGATTAACAAAAATACCATCAAAGTTGAAGATGATCGCACAGGATTAGAAATTGCTACTTTACGACGTGCCTTATTAGATAATCTCTTTTATATTCAAGGTAAATTTCCTGAAATAGCCAGTAAGAATGACTTTTATTTAGCCTTAGCTTATACAGTCAGAGATAGACTACTACAACGCTGGTTAAATACCATCCAAACCCTGCTCAAAAAAGATGTCAAAAAGGTTTGTTATTTATCAGCAGAATTTTTGGTGGGTCCCCATTTAGAAAATAATTTAATTAACTTAGGAATTGCCGATAAAGTCAGAGAAGCGGTGAAAGAATCTGGCTTAAATATTCAAGAATTGATTGAAACAGAAGAAGAACCCGGATTAGGAAATGGCGGTTTAGGAAGGTTAGCTGCTTGTTATATGGACTCGTTATCCAGTGTAGAAGTTCCAGCAATTGGCTACGGAATTCGCTACGAATTCGGTATTTTCGATCAAGAAATAAGAGATGGTTGGCAAGTAGAAATAACCGATAAATGGTTACAGTATGGAAACCCTTGGGAAATTTGTCGTCCGGAAGCTTCTGTTACAGTTAATTTTGGGGGACATAGTGAACAATATGTGGATGGATATAATCAATTTCATGTGCGTTGGGTTCCTGAATATGTGGTTAAAGGAATACCCTATGACACACCGATTACCGGTTATAAAGTTAACACAGTAAACACCCTAAGATTATGGCGCTCTGAAGCCTGTGAATCTTTTGATTTTCAACGCTTTAATATAGGAGATTATTATGGAGCAGTAGATGATAAAGTCAGTTCAGAAAACCTGACAAAAGTTCTTTATCCCAATGATGAACAAATCGCAGGAAAAGAATTGAGATTAAAACAACAATACTTTTTCGTCTCTTGTTCTTTGCAAGATATGATTCGGATTCATCTTTTAAATAATCCCAATTTAGACAATTTTTATGAACAATGGGCAGTACAATTAAACGATACTCATCCTGCGGTTTCTGTGGCTGAGTTAATGCGTTTGTTGGTGGATATTTATGAGTATGAATGGGGTAAAGCTTGGAATATTGTTGAGAAAACCTTTGGCTACACTAATCATACTTTGTTGCCAGAAGCGTTAGAAAAATGGCCCATTGAAATGTTTGGTAATTTATTACCTCGTGTCTTAGAAATTATCTATGAAATTAATCGACGTTTCCTAGATCAAGTACGTATTAAATTCCCCAATGATGATAGTAAGATTTCCAGTCTGTCTATTATTGATGAAAGCGGAGAAAGATACGTAAGAATGGCTCATTTAGCCTGTATTGGTTCCCATCATATTAATGGAGTAGCTGAGTTACATTCCCAATTAGTAAAAGATACCATTTTACATGACTTCTATCTGCTTTCCCCTGACAAATTTACCAACGTAACCAATGGAGTAACCCCTCGTCGTTGGATAGCACAAAGTAACCCTCGCTTAACGGAATTAATTACCTCAAAAATTGGCGATGGATGGATTAAGAATCTACAAGAATTAAAGCAATTAGAAAGCTATGCAGAAGATAAAACATTCCGTCAACAATGGCGAGATGCAAAACAAGCAGTTAAAGAAGATTTGGCCAATTATATTCAGAAAAAAGTAGGCATTACTGTTAACCCTGCATCCTTATTTGACGTACAAGTTAAGCGCATTCATGAATATAAACGACAACATCTAAATGTCTTACACATTATTAGTCTGTATAAGCGTCTTAAGAGTAATCCTAATTTAGATGTTCCTCCTCGTACCTTCATTTTTGGAGGTAAAGCTGCCCCAGGTTATTTTATGGCCAAACGTATCATTAAATTGATTACGGCTGTGGGGGATGTGGTTAATAATGATGGGGATATCGGCGATCGCTTAAAGGTTATTTTCTTACCTGATTATAACGTTACTTTTGGTCAAAGAGTATATCCTGCTGCTGATTTATCAGAACAAATTTCTACAGCCGGAAAAGAAGCCTCTGGCACTGGAAATATGAAATTTTCCATGAATGGAGCCTTAACTATTGGTACATTAGACGGGGCAAACGTAGAGATTCGTCAAGAAGTTGCTGCCGAAAACTTTTTCTTATTCGGATTAACAACCCCAGAAGTTCTGAACTTAAAAGCTCAAGGTTATGTTCCTCGTCGTTATTATACTTCCATTCCTGAGTTAAGGGGTGTTTTAGACTTAATTAGTAGTGGCTTCTTTTCTCATGGTGATCCTGAACTATTTAAGCCCATTGTAGATAACTTACTCTACGATGATCCCTATCTTCTATTAGCGGATTACAAGTCTTATATTGAGTGTCAAGAGAAAGTTTCTCAAGCTTATCAAGATCAGGAAAATTGGAGTAAAATGTCAATTTTAAATGTAGCCAGAATGGGAAAATTTTCTAGTGATCGCTCTATTCAAGACTATTGTAATAACATTTGGAATGCCAAACCTGTTGCCATCGAACTTAAAGATTATGTCCAAGGAGAGGCAGAGTTAACTGTTAATCAATTTTAATTAACGGTTAATTCTTGTTGCTTAAAAAAACGATCAAGTGCTTTTCTTTGGGTTTTTAAATAGCGAGGAATTGAATTGGAAGCCATCAGTTTCATTTCTTTGTTAGAGGCTGAAATAAAATCCAAAGAATTAAGATAAAGTTGATAGGAGGCAATCGCTTCGTCATGGGTTTTAAAACTTCTATGTAATCCATCTGTTTCTTGAGTAAAACAAGCGGTTAACATTGCTTTAGCCTCCTCAACGGATAATCCAAAAAAAGGCGATCGCAACACTTGATAAATCGTAAAATAAAGGGCAGGATCGTACCAAAAAATACCATTCACCGCCACAGAAACATGATAATGATCTTTTTGACATCCCCAAATTCCTAGATTAGTTATTTGACGTTCAAAAGGGGTTGGGGGTTGAAGACAAGAGATAACATCATGAGACAAAATTGTGGAGGTGTTAAAGTGAAAACTTTCATCTAAAAAATGATAATAAGAAATTTGAGCAGGAATGGGTGAGTCTTCCGTATTATTGGTGTGAAATTGACTGAGTTTATGCTGTACTAATTTACCATTTAGGGTACGAATACCTCGAACAGTTAAGTATTGACAAGCTAAAAAAGGATTCCCTGCTGAAATTAGACCAAAAGAATAAAGTTGAATCTTTTTCCACCAGTTTTTGAACTGATTAGTATTCGCAAAAATCATTGTTTCTCTAAACGGCGATCGCATGGGATAACTAAATAGCCGTTTACCAAAGAGGGTTTTTTCAACTTCATCAATTACGGTACGAAAACAATTAATATGGGAACGTTCCTGTCTTGTTTCTAAATCTAAAGTATCACAAATTAAGCGAAATCCTTCTAAGGAATAAAGTCCGGTTGCACTGGTTTGATTAAAAAAGATAGTGGCAATTTCTGCTGAGATAATTTGCGAGTAATAAGCAACCCAATAAAGTTGATTTAAAAGCACTTTTTGTGATGCAGTAGACTGTTCCCATAAAGGGGTTCCATAAAGTAAGGAAAACTCGACAGGATTCCAATAGGAATGACGACAGTTTTCATAGTTAAATTCTTCAGCTAATTTATCTAAGTCTGGACTATGATCTGTGTGTTTTGCCCGTCGATAATTTAACTCTAATTTTCTGTTAGTTTGAGAATCTTTTTTTAAAAGAGATGATTGTTTAAAGGTTTTCATAATCTACAAAGTAATTAAATAATAAATTATAAATTTTTCCCAGATTGATTTGCACTATAACCCTTAAAAAAACCTTGTTCTTCCAAAGATTGTATAATCGAATTTGGGACTGTTCCTATCATTAGCGATCGCAATAATTTTAAACGAGTATTGCTATAGGTTTCGGTGTCTAATTCCTCTAAAATTGTAACTCTATTCTGAATAGATAATTCACCTAATCCAATCTCTATGGCCTTTAATAATCTTTGAGGACCAATTTGTACCATATACAAAAAATGGGTTAAAGCGGAAAAAATACTGTTTAAACTTTCCTGAGAATAAGTATCATAAGAACGTAATTGAGTTACCCCTAAAGCATGATGTCTGGATTCAGATTCAAGGAATTTTTTTAAAACATTACTCAGGGAAATATGGAGAGAATTATTAGCTAAAGAACGATAATGATTCATTCCCCAACCTTCTAAAACAACCTGAACTAATGTAATAAGTAATTGCTTATCTGAACTGTTTAATAAGGATGCCATATAGCCTAAAAAAGCATCTTCTTTAAACACAGGGGGATGAGGTAAAAAACGAGTAATAGTTGCTAAATGACTGGCTTCATCCGCAGCGAATAAACCATATAAAAGGCGTTCTTCGCAAGTTTCTGAAAGTGCTACCATTTTAGCCATATAACCTACCCCAGCTTGTTCAAGCCAATAGATTTCTTCTAGTAAGTCTCTATTGGCAATTTGTAGAATTTTTTGCTGTTTTTGAGCCGTTGCTTCTTGAAAAAATTTAACCTTATTTAAGCCAAAATAAGTCTCATTCCAAAATAGGGTTTCAGGTTCAATATACAATTCTCTATCAGTCTTTTTTAAAGCAGATGTAAGAATTCGCTGGGTGGGATTATCTAACTCAACATGAGGTAAATTAAACCCACTAATTGATTGTAATTTGCTATTCATAAGATGTATTTTTTTTGATATTTTTAGATTTTTTTTTTTGGTTTTTCTTCTCTCATGACATACAAAAAAGGGTTCTAAGCCTCCACCTCAAGTTGGAGGTAATTCTAAATTCTACATTCTACATTCTGATTGACTGGATGCCAAGAACCCCACATCAAAGCCCTTTGATTTTCTACATGATCAATAAATTCAATAATTGATTGATCTGCCCAAATAGGGTTTTTTAAGTTGAATTTAATAGTTTTAAAAATTTGAGTATCTCCTTTAGCAAAATAATTACTAACTAACGCAGTTATGCCAAGAATTAATCGATTAAAAATCCAACCTAAAAAGCCTTTACGGGCTTTCGTAATTAAAATAGTTGCCCCTTCTGTTTTGCCATTTTCTAACATTCGCAGGGCAAACATAATATAAAAATGTAAAAAATCAGGACCTAGAGTTACGGTTCCGACACTACCGTACCAGTAGGACATACGATAGGTTCCTTCTTCTTTATATAAAGGCTTAATTAAATTCATTAACCAAGAATCTTTTCCTCCTTTAGTAATATTGTTGAAAGTAATCACATTATTATTAATAACTTGAGATTCAAACTTGATTTCTATGGGGAAATTATGGACGGTATTGAAGTGATGAGCATCGATGGCATTAACCATCACAACATTGGGATGACATTCTTTAATAAACAGTTTACTCACATAAGCATCCACGGATTCCTGTTGTAATTCAGGGACAAAAGGAAGAGATGATTGTGCTTCTTTTCCTGTCCATAACCAGATCAAACCATAGGCTTCTTTAACGGGCCAAGTTTGTAGTTTAATCGGTAAGGGTTTTTTTAAGCAAGGAATGTCCAAACAATAACCATCCGCCGCAAATTTCCAGTTGTGGAAAAAGCAACGGAGGCTATCTCCTTCTACTTTTCCCTCTGCTAAATGTGCCCCCATGTGAGGGCAATAAGCATCCATGACAATTACTTGTCCTTGAGTGGTACGATAAACCGCTAAGTTTCTTCCTAAAAAGGAAACAGCTTTTACTTTACCAACCCTTAGATCCTGCGATCGCAAGAGCCAGTACCATCCTTCGATGAAACGATGGGGATGATTAAAAATTTCGGGTGTTTGTCTGTTTTGACTCATGATTTTTTTTCAACAATAACTAAGGGAAAATGGCATCAAGAGTTGAGTTTTATTGTTCCATAGACGTAACCCCGCCCGTGTTAAATTATCGGTTGATATTTCTGTTAGACAAACCAACTCATCTCCTTGTCCATGACTAGGGTTTTTTTTCAGAAAAAAAGCAACATGAGGATCTTTTAATTTTTCCTGGGGAATCTGTTGGAGATGGGGGCGTAAAATTTGTGGTTTAGGAAAACGAATAATCCCATGATGAGCATCGTAATTTTGTTTAAATTGTTTTTGGGCTAAATAATTAATAAAATCGGCTATTTCAGGAGGGGTTTCCCATTGATAACAAGGGTAAAATTTTCGCCAAAAAATACTCATAAACCGATAGGTACGATAGCCAGAAGAAATTAATAACCAGTAGATTTTTTGCGATTTTTCTTGATAAAAGGTTTGAATAACCTTGGCCCAAGCTTGGCTCAAAGCGGGACTTGACCACATCGAAGGATCTGTAATTGTATCACCGGAATAGACAATTTTTACGGATTCTCCTTTAAAGGTGGTTTCGTAACATTGAAGGGTAGAAAATCCCTTCAGTTGTCCTTTTTCTTTGAGTAAAATCACCCAATTTTTACCGTTTAAATCTTCTTCAAACCGTTCTCGATTGACCCCTAAAAAATGATTAGTCAATAACGCAAACATTTGATCTTTTTCTTGTGACAGTTTATCAACTGGTACCAGCAACCTTTCCATCACAGATATATCCCTATAACTTTAATTTTATTGCCATTATAAACCAGGTAATTTGTGGTCGAAGGAAATTAATTCCCCTGAAAAGATCAAAGCCATAGCATTTACCTTAAAATCATCCCCCCAGTTACAGCCTGGAAGCCTCAGTTACCCTTGATATATTAAAGTTTAGCTGCATTCAAGATGTAAAGTTTTCTAACGATTGATTATTGTTAACTGACTTGTTCTAAATACTGTCCTAAATCATCCATAAGACGGGTTAACTCTGCTTCGGTGGTTAACCGGATTTTGTCGTCTCGTACCGTTAACAATACCTTGGCGGCAAAAGGACTGGGATAAATGTTAGGATTGCAGAAAACTTCTAAAAACACCTCGCCTGTATATTGATATTCCATTGGTTTTTCAGGTTGAGGCTTTCCTGCACTTCCTGCATTGGTAGCAACTATTTTTAATCGCTGCATTAATTGCTCGATCTCTAATTTAAGGGTTTTTGCAGCTTCAGCAGAAAAATTAAACCTAACCGATCCCTGCATTAAATTAAGAGTAAGTTGAGTCATAATCTAATTAAAAGAAAACACGACAATAACACTAAGATCCCTATTATCTCAATTATTGACCAGAACTTTGCCAACTATCTCAAGATCATGACAAAACATAGTCGTTCTCAAGTGCGTCAAGTTTTACTGATAACCCTATTCCTTAATCTATTTGTCATGGGGTTAAAAGCTGTTGTCGGGATGATGACAGGTTCTTTGAGTTTACAAGCAGATGCGCTCCACAGTGTCACTGATAGTGCTAATAATGTTTTAGGGTTAGTGGCTAGTAATTTTTCTTCACCGATTCCCGATCGCCATCATCCCTATGGAAACCAAAAATACGAAGGGGTAGCCGCATTAGGAATCGCTGCTTTTTTAGGGATTGCTTGTTTTGAAATTGTACAAGGAGCGGTTGAAAAAATTTGGCATGGTGGCAATTCGGTAACCATTTCAGCCGAACAATTATGGATTTTATTAATTGTTTTAGGAATTAATATTTTTGTCGCTTTCTATGAGCGAAAAATCGGCAAAGAACTTGATAGTCCGATTCTGATTGCTGACGCTTATCATACCATGAGCGATATCTGGGTAACTATAATGGTGTTACTGGGATTAATTGGGATTTGGCAAGGTGAGCAATTTAACATACCTCAATTACAATGGTTAGATGTAATTCTTGCCTTTCCTGTGGCTATTTTAGTATTTTATAGTGGTTGGGAAGTGGTGCGTTCTAATTTACCTTGGTTAGTGGATGAAATGGCCATCGCACCGGAAAAAATTTATGAAATCGTTATCAGTGTTCCTGGGGTGATTAACTGCCATGATATTGCTTCAAGGGGGATTGTTGGGCGGCAGGTTTTTCTGGAAATGCACTTAATTGTTGCGGCCGAAGATGTAGAAACCTCTCATAAAATAACCGAAACTGTTGAACATCTCCTCCAACAACAATTTGCTCCTATTCGTATTCTTATCCATGTTGAACCCCCCAATTATCAATCCTCCAGCATTAGTTTTGGTAATCAAGAGGTAAAACCCTGATAGGTAAGAAGAATATTCAAGAGTATGATAGGATGTTCTGTGATCCATAATATAAAAGAATTTGGAAGGTAGATAAAAACATGGAAGCAGCCCTACTTTTAGCTAAATTGCCTGAAGCTTATCAAATTTTCGACCCCTTAGTGGATGTTTTACCCACTATCCCTCTATTCTTCTTAGCGTTAGCCTTTGTTTGGCAAGCTGCGGTTGGTTTCAAGTAAATTAAGCAAGCAGATAACGTTAATCATAACTTCAATTCCCTACTTTGTTGAGTCAGTGGATTGATATCAAAGGCATCTGTCATAGATGCCTTTTAAGTTTTAAGTTACGTAAATTGAGAAAAATATAATTAAAGGTTTATTACAAAAAGCGATCGCCAAGAAAATCCCTTGCTAAATTGGATAATAGAGAAGAGGATTAAATAATGATTAAACTACTTAAGGGACAAAGAGATAGTATTTTATTGTTAGAAGCTGAAGGAAAAGTCACTGGAGATGACTATCAGTCAGTAGTTATTCCTGCTCTTGAAAATAAACTTAAACAGCACCAAAAAATCTGTTTATTATATGAACTAGGGAATCACTTTTCTGGGTTTGATTTTCTAGCCATTTGGGAAGACTTTAAACTGGGGCTAACTCATTGGTCAGATTTTGAAAAAATTGCCTTAGTTTCTGATATTCAATGGATACGAATAGTCAGCAAAGTATTAGGGTTTATTCTCCCTTATCCCCTTAAAGTTTTCCATAATAATCAACTATCCCAAGCCGAAGAATGGGTAAGTTGTTAAGTGAGAATTGTTCGGTTTCTTCCTTACATCAGAGACTGTTTATAAACACAAGATTAAGATGGTAGGTTAGGTGAAGTCACGCACATGATTTTGCCGCCCTTGCCAAACTTATGCTTAAATTTTCTTTTGTTAGGAATCTTGGAACATAATTTTTAAGAAGTTAAGAAAACCTTTAATCTGTTTCCCAAAACATTAAGCCTGACTAGAATTTAAACACTATGGTATTTACATTTGAATCGTAAACGCTGTAACACAAATATCTTGTTTGTTACAGCATAAGTGGTTGTCTTACTGTTTATCTATTTAATGCAAATACTATATATAATTAGTCTAGGAAAAGAGAAATAGATGCCACCTTATTTAGTAAACAATAAATCTGTTAATTATCTTAAAAAGATTCTCATAATATTGATAATAATTAGTTCTCTGACTTCTCACTTGTTTCACAATACAAACCTGAAGAGCCCTGTGTTTCACAGTTTATTTTCACGTTTAACAATGTTTGCTGGAATGAGTAGTCATTGGCGACTATTTTCCGTAATTGATCGCTTTAGTTGGCGAATAGAAATTGTGGGAATAGATAATAAAAAAGAGGTCAAAAATTTACCGATATTACGCCAAGAAGAAAAAAAATTTATCGAGAGAAATTTTATTGATTTTAGAGAAGTAAAACTGCATCAAAATCTATTTATTTATCCTGATGCCCGTCATCATTATAGCGATTATCTTTGTCGAACCTATCGAAGTGATAATCAAGAGATAGAATCCATCCGATATGACCTATTTTGGCAACAAATTTTACCCCCTAGACAAGCAGCTATTAGAAAGCAGTATTTAACTGAAGAATTTAGTGATATTGGAAAATTAGGAGAATATAAATGTCGAAACTAATTAAAAATATAAGTAAAAAGGTTTATGATTTTTGGTTTGCCAAAGAATCGACCCTAAGTTTAGGGATATTTCGTATTGTTTTTGGTCTGTTTATTCTTATTATTTTAATGCTGAGTTATTTTAACTGGCAAGAGTATTATGGTGTTCAAGGAATCATCTCTTTAGATAGATTTATTAATGCTAGAGGCGGCTGGTTTTTTGCTTCCTTGAAATCGATTTTCGCCCTATCAGATAATCCTCAGTTTATTTGGGTAATTTATGGTCTGAGTTTATTGACAACAATTTGTTTTATTTTCGGGTTAGGAACTCGTTTGGTTACTATTCTTCTTTACCTACTTTGGTTATCCTTATGCAATCGTAATGCGGCTATTCTTGATGGTAAAGATATGGTGATTAAGATGCTATTATTTTATAGTTGTTTTGCTCCCCTAGGAAATCATTTATCCCTTGACAATATTTTTCGTGCTAAATTCCATCGTAAACATCGTAAAATGGCTAATTATATTCCCCCAAAACAGTCAGTATGGAGTTGGCGACTATTGCAAATTTCTATTGCGTTAATTTATCCCTTATCCGCTCTGGATAAACTTAATAGTGATGTTGCTTGGCAGGATGGAACTATGATGTATTATATATCGTTATATGATGCTTGGTTTCGCTTTACTGATGTTGATCTATTTCACAATTATTTCTTGAGTATTATCACCACTTATAGTGCTTTAACACTTGAGTTTCTTTTTGCTATTTTTGTCTGGTTTAAACCTACGAAATATTGGATATTGGCTATGATGGCATTATTCCATATTTCTATTGCTATTGTGATGAATGAAGCTGTCTTACTGTTTAGTTTAGTGATGTTAGTTTCTTATACTTTGTTTATGGAACCAAGAACATTGAAACATTTAAGTTCCAAACTCAGAAACAAATACCGCTTGTTGACTGCAAAATTAGTTGTTTAACAGAAACAAAATTGACATTATCTCGGAGTTATGATTTTTTTAAACTAACATATTGCACCTGCTTCATAAAGTATTAGTATTGTTAGAAACACCACCAGCAACTTGATAGAAGTCAAAAATATAACTAATACTTTCCAGAATTACTCAAAATTTGTGCTATAACAATAGTATTAGTAAGTTAACTAGATCGGAAGCAGACAAACTAAAAGGTTCGATGCCCCGATCAGCTTTCATGTATATTTTCATGTTAGCTTGTAAAGATAACATTGATTAAGTATTCTCGATTCTCATAAAAATGACTATGCGAACTGAAACTGACAGTATGGGCAAAATCGAAGTTTCATCAGAGGCTTATTGGGGGGCACAAACGCAAAGATCCTTGTATTATTTTGCCATTGGTAATGATAGAATGCCACGGGAAATGATTCGGGCAATCGGTATCCTTAAAAAAGCCACAGCTATTGTTAATAAAGACTTAGAAAAACTAGATTCCCAAAAGGCAGAATTAATCATACAAGCAGCCGATGAAGTAATAGTAGGAAACTTAGATGATCACTTCCCTTTAAAAATTTGGCAAACAGGTAGTGGAACTCAAACTAATATGAATGCTAATGAAGTTATTGCTAACCGTGCCATCGAATTAGCAGGAGGAGTTTTGGGAAGTAAAGAACCCATTCACCCCAACGATCATGTTAATATGTCTCAATCTTCTAATGATACCTTTCCTACGGCTATGCACATTGCTGCTGTAGAAGAAATACATCATAAATTATTACCAATGGTCGCAAAATTACGAGATAGTTTAGAGATAAAACAGAAAGAATTTCAAGATATTGTTAAAATTGGAAGAACCCATTTAATGGATGCAGTTCCTTTAACCTTGGGACAAGAATTTTCAGGCTATATTTCCCAACTGGATAAAGATATAGAAAGAATCAAATTAAGTTTACCTGATCTGTATGAATTAGCTATTGGTGGAACCGCAGTAGGAACAGGGCTTAATACCCATCCAGAATTTTCTAAAAAAGTATCCCAAGAAATTGCCCAAATAACCGATTTACCTTTTGTTTGGGCCCCTAATAAATTTGCTGCATTAGCAGCACACGATGCCATAATTATGTGTAGTGGAACCCTAAAAACATTAGCTTGTTCATTAATGAAAATAGCCAACGACATTCGTTGGTTAGGATCTGGTCCGCGTTGTGGCATTGGAGAACTTATTTTACCAGCTAATGAGCCAGGCTCGTCTATTATGCCAGGAAAAGTAAACCCCACTCAATGTGAAGCAATGACAATGGTTTGTGTGCAAGTCATGGGCTATGATACTGCGATTAGTATAGCGGGAAGTCAAGGCAATTTTGAATTAAATGTCTTTAAACCCTTACTAATTTTTAATCTTCTTAATTCTATTCGCTTATTAGCCGATACTTGTTCATCTTTTAGGGAGCATTTAGTCATAGGATTAAAAATTAATCAAGAACAAATTGAGAATTATTTAAACAATTCTTTGATGTTAGTTACCGCATTAAACCCTCATATCGGTTATGATAAAGCAGCCAAAGTTGCCAAGAAAGCCTATGAAGAAAACACAACTCTAGAAGCTGCTTGTGTTGCTTTAGGGTTTCTTACGCAAGAAGAGTTTAAAAATATTGTTAAACCTGAAAAGATGACATAATTGACCGAAAGAAAGGGTTTCAAGCCTCCAACTTAAGGGATCGGTAATTCGCACATTCTGATTTACTTTGGTTAAAAACGCATAACTTCAAGACTTGAGAACGATAGTAACTTAGACGTTACGATTGGGCTTAATATGAAAGTTAAACATCTTATCCTATAATCACAGTAGGATTTTGATTATAAGGATCGATTCACCAACCCTGCCCTGAAAGTGCAGAGATTGCCTAGACCAATCTAGGTGATGTAAGAGGTGAACACCACATTGAGACACAACTTGGCACACACTTCCGAATATCTCCCTAGTTCGGACTATCTGTAAACCCAATTGGTTTGGTGCTGTTAGACAGGACATCTTAGTTGTGTTGTGGGAAGGGACATAATTACGAGTTTGCGAGTCTCGGCCTTATCGGTGTTTCAAAACTCGCCCCCGTTAGGGGATTGTAAAGCCGTCCTTGTAGGACGGGGTTTCAGACCCAAAATTTTCAATGAAACCTTATCTTGCTGCTGCCATCCAAATGACCAGTAAACCTGATCTAGATAAAAATCTAGCCCAGGCCGAAGAACTTATTGAACTTGCTGTCCGTCGTGGGGCTGAATTGATTGGTTTACCAGAAAACTTTGCCTTTTTAGGGAAAGAAGAAGATAAACTCTCTAAAGCTCTAGAAATTTCCCAAACAGCAGATAAATTTCTCAAAACCATGGCCCAACGCTTTCAAATTACCATTGTTGGGGGAGGATTTCCTGTCCCAGTTGAAGGAGACACCAAGAAAGCTTATAACACTGCAGTTTTAGTCGATTTTACGGGGAAAGAAGTCTCCCGTTATCAAAAAGTCCACTTATTCGATGTGGATGTTCCTGACGGCAATACCTACCAAGAGTCTAGCACCGTCATGCCAGGAACAGACCTACCCACGATTTATAATTCTCAGGACTTAGGAAACCTAGGACTCTCCATTTGTTACGATGTGCGCTTTCCCGAATTATATCGTCATCTATCGGATCAAGGGGTAGATGTTCTTTTTGTTCCCGCCGCCTTTACTGCATTTACCGGCAAAGATCATTGGCAAGTTTTATTACAAGCAAGAGCCATTGAAAACACTTGCTATGTGATCGCTCCCGCCCAAACAGGCAATCACTACGCAAGACGGTTTACCCACGGCCATGCAGCCATTATAGACCCTTGGGGTATGATTTTGGACGACGCAGGACAACAACCAGGAATGGCATTAGCAGAAATCAACCCCAACCGTATTAAACAAGTTCGTCAACAAATGCCTTCCCTGCAACACCGAGTTTTTGTATAAGCAGTCCCGTGATACCATAGTTATCTGAGAAAGAAAACCATTACGAGAGATTTCATGGCTATTAAAACTCCCGAATGGGTGAAACACGCCGTTTTTTATCAAATCTATCCAGATACCTTTGCGAGAAAGGTTCCTAACCATCAAAAATGGTTATTAGATGTCCCTTTAGAAGACTGGGATGCCCCCCCAACCTCCCAAGGGTACAAAGGAGGCAATCTTTGGGGTGTGATCGACAAATTAGATTATTTAAAAGATTTAGGGGTAACTGCCCTCTATTTTACGCCTATCTTTCGCTCTGCTAGTAATCATCGCTATCATCCTCAAGATTACTACGCCATCGATCCTTTACTCGGAGAGAGAGAGGCGTTTGATCAATTATTGAAGACTGCCCATGATAAAGGGTTTAAGGTTATTCTCGATGGTGTATTTAATCATGCTAGTCGTGGCTTTTTCTTCTTCAACGACATCCTGGAAAATGGACCAAATTCCCCTTGGTTAGATTGGTTTAAAATCGAGGGCTGGCCTTTATCTGCCTATGATGGCAATCTTCCAGCTAATTACGTCTCCTGGATCGATTATCGTGCTCTGCCCCAATTTAACCACCATAATCCAGGGGTTAGAGAATATATTATGCAGGTGGGAGAATATTGGTTGAAACAAGGTATTGATGGTTGGCGTTTAGATGTGCCCGACTGTGTAAAAGCCCCTGGTTTTTGGGAGGAATTTAGAGAAAGGGTTAAAGCAATTAACCCTGAAGCCTATATTGTCGGAGAAATTGCTTTTGATGCCACTCCTTGGTTAGATGGGAAGCAATTTGATGGGGTAATGAATTATCCCTTTGCTCGTCTGACGGCTGGATTTATTATTGGCGATCGCATTGATAAAGACACGATCCCCCATTTTTATGAGCCATACGAAACCCTAGACGCTGCTGAGTATGCCAAGGGAATTAAGGAATTATTAGCTCGTCATGCTTGGGAAATACAATTAACTCAGTTAAACTTACTCGATAGTCATGATACCCCCCGATTCCTCAGTATTGCAGGGGGAGATCGCACTTCTGCTAAATTAGCCACCTTATTACTCTTTACCTTTCCAGGTACTCCCAACCTATTTTATGGGGATGAAATTGGCATTGAAGGAAGTCATGATCCTGATGCAAGAAAAGGTTTTCCCACAGAAGATAAATGGGATAAAGAAGCCCTAGCTTACCATAAACAACTCATCCAAATTAGAAACAAATATCAAGCTTTACGCACTGGGGAGTATCACACCCTATATGCTCAAGCTCAGGTCTATGTTTTTGCTAGAATCTTAGGGGAAGAAGGGTTGATTATTGCTGTTAATAATGGGGAAGAAAAAGTAGAAATTAGTCTTTCTGATTTTCAAGAAGCTCCGTCAATCTTATCAGCAAAACCTAGTAAAATTATTTATGGAGAAGGGTCAAGTAATTGGGATAATTCTCAGTTAAATTTAACCATTGCTCCCCGTTGTGGAATAATTTTGGCCGATTAAAATATCTAGGGATAAAATTTATTTTATCCCTATCAAAAAGCTAAATAATGATGAGTCAAATTAATTGATGGAAGACATAAGAAAACGCTTAACAGACGACATTGCTGATGTCAACTGGAATGATATTAAACCCCATGCCCAAAGAGATGCGGTTATTGTCGTTAATGAAAGTTTAAACTTGTTAGATGTGGGTATTGCCATTGCCCAAGACGAGAAAGTTATGGTTGAACGTTGGATAACAGAAGAGTTAATTTGTAAGCCTTCTAATGAACAATTGGGTAATTGGAATAGTAATGAAACTCAGTTATTCAAAACGTTAATCGTACAACCCTTTGTTCTTATTCAAACCATTACTACCTCAGAATAAGGAACTCAAGTTAACGAAGTCAGAAGTTCCTCACTACGTAGAGTGTGCTATCGCACAGAAGTTGTTTTTGAGACGAGGATTGCGGTGCGACTCCGGCGATTCGCCATCGCCACAGTTAAACATTCAGGAAAGGCAGAAAGTTACTTCATTATGAGAAGTAACTTTAGCAAGCGATCGCATTGGGATTATTAATTGTCAAAAACAATTGCGCTCCAATTTTTGCCACCTCTTTCATAATTCACTGCATCATGTTTCCTGTTGTTACAAAAATAAACAAAATCTCTAAGTCTTAATATACTTAACTTACGAGGCTTGACTCATATTAACTAGAGAATTATATTTGACACCAATAAAAAAATGTGTTTTACCTTATAAGGTATGTTGTTTAACGTACATTTTATTTGATTGTATGCCTCCTCAATATGTTCCTAGTATAGAAGAAATTAATAACTTTATCCCTAAACCAACCGAGGGTGAAAGAAATTTACTCAACGCTTTATATCAAGTATTAGATGAGAAATGGACTGTTTATTTTCAACCTTTTTTAAACGGGTTACGTCCTGATATTATTATCTTTAGTGAAGATGCAGGGATTGGAATTTTTGAAGTCAAAGACTGGGACCCTAATCTTCATCGAGTTAAGATAAAAGATGACGGTAGTTATATTTGGCAAGTAAGACAATCAGGCTCAGGAGACTGGGTAAAAAAGACCGATCAATGTCCCTTACAACAGGTCAATAAATACAGAGATTGTATTTTTAAGTATGAGATACCTATCTTACAATCTAAGACAATTTTAGATAAGTATGTTTATAGCTTAATAGTGCCTTTAGTTTATTTTCATTGTCATCAGAATCAAGAAATAAATGAAAAATTATCTCCTATGCTCAGTCAGAAAAAATATAGTTATATTACTGTTTTTGGCCAAGATGATCTTGATGATAACAGATTACAAAGAATACTAGACAAAAGACACCTAAAACATGGTTCAAAGTTTACCAATTTGATGAAAGAGATCGAATTAACTGATAGATTAGCTAATGCGTTAGCTTATCCTCGTCATGGTGATACAAACATTCATCATCTCTTAAAATCAATGAGTCCTAAGCAAAAATCCCTATTAATAAATCCTCCTAGCAAAACAAAAAGAGTCAAAGGAGTTGCTGGAGGGGGTAAGACTTTAGTGTTAATTCATAAAGCTGTTAATGCAGCAAAGGAACGGAAAAATGTCTTATTGGTTTGCTTTAATATAACAATGGTTAATTATTTGCGAGATCAAGTAACCAGATTGGCTAGATATTATGATAGAAATTGTTTACAGTATATTGAAGTTGCCCATTTTCATCGCATTTTTCCTCAAGAAAACTCAACACCAGACAAACGAAATATTCAAGCAGTGATTGATGTTTTATTAATTGATGAAGGACAAGACTTTAAGAGAGAGTGGCTACAAATATTGCTCAGTAAATGTGCAGAAAATGCTCATATAATGTTTTGTGAAGATCGTAGACAAAATATTTATAAAACCGAGCCTATTCCAATTTTAGGTCGTCCTACTGAGTTAAACGAATCTTATCGTATTTCTCCCCAAACAGCAAAACTTGCTAATTTTTTGAGTGAATGGACAAACCAAGAGGAAAAAAGGAATGCAGTAGCCTCTGTACAACAGGATCTTCTCAGTAGAAATATATGGTTTAATGGTAACATCGGCAAGGCTTTGAATACTTTAAAAAAAGATGTCCAAACCTTGATCAAAAATAGAAATATTGCCCGTCCTGATATTGCAATTTTAGTCTGCACGGTTAGGGATGGATGGATGGTTTCTAATGTTTTAGATCAACTTAGTTTACCCTATCAACGGAATTTTGAATCTTGGGTGGAATACCAACAACTGAAACAGAAAATTGATAAAAAATGTGCTAATCATTCTCCAGAAGAAAGACACGAAGAGCTAGAAAGACAACGAAAGAATCTTAGAAGAGGTTATAAAACTGGTTTTTGGATGCAAGGAGGAAGAATAAAAGTATGCACCATTCACAGTTTTAAGGGGTGGGAATTAAGTAATATTTTAGTATTATTTAACCCCGCAGAACCCCAAAAAGGAATCAAAACAACAACATCCTCGGAAGGGGAAAGAAATGAAGATTCGATCGCACTTTTATACACAGCCATTACTCGAAGTCAAGAAAATTTAACTGTGTATAATACTTATGAATTATTGGTTGAATTTGGGAAAAAAGCGATTAAAAAAGGTTACGCAGAGGAGCATTCTGGGGCTAAAAATAGCGTCAAGTTTGTTTCACAATAATTAATAGGGTGTGTTATATTCCATGAACACATCCTATAAGATTAGCGATCGCACTTACTCTAAGAATTGATCATCAAGAATCGAAATTAACGAGTATGGACATTGTTGAGGAAAAATATCTAAGGGTAATTGAGTTTCTGCCTTAGCTTGTTTAATCGCTTCTTGGTAGCTTTCATTTATAATACTGCTAAGATAGGGCTTTAAACTAGGAGACTCTTTTAAAGCTTTTTTAATACCTCGTCGATGTTCAAGAATACTTCTTTCCCAACTTCCTGTTTGTTTTTCAGATTGATATTGCCATTTTAGTAGGTGAAGCAAAAGGACAATCAAATTACTTTCTAAGGCTCTCCTTTCACGTTTACCCATGTCTTCAATTTCCTCTAATAAATTCTCCCAATCTACTTCTTGATAGTTTTTATGACGTAATTTTTCTAAGTTGCTTTCTATCCATCTTAAATAATCAGTTTCATATAAGTTTAAAGTGTTTATTTTTGTTGTTTCCATAATTTTAATTTGATTCCCAGTTCAAATTGTAGCAGAGGAAATACATTGTTACTGAAATATTTCAAAGAACTCTTCAGAAGGATTTAGAACAAAAAAGCGTTACTTAAGTATTACACATTAATTCTACATAAATTTAAAGCAATTTGTATTAGTTGAGCAGATGCAATTTCATATTGGGTTTCTTGTCGTCTTGGTTTACTTCTTAAATATCCTGCTGGAGTTCTTGGTGAAGATAATAATGGAAGATTTTGAATGATTTTATTAAAATATGCTTGAGATTTAGGGCTTTTATGAGCTATCGCATTTCTAATTCTATGGTAATATCTTAAATTATTTTTTTGATCACTATCAATATTAGTAAAAGGAACACCATCATGAAAAAAAATTTTTGCTCTCTCTATTGTTTTTTCATAAGGCAACCAGTCAAGATATCTTTGTCCTCCTAAAATAACTGAATTAATCTCTGAGCGTGGAGAAATTTTTACTTTACGAATTTCGTTAATTTTATGTCCATCAATCGTTATTTTTCCTCCTAATAATCCCCAGAATAATTCTTCAAGTAATTGTTCAAAATCAGTGAATAAACCTAAAAATAAACCATCATAAACAGTGAGAACATCACTTTCATCTAGACTATTATCAACAAATAAGTTTTCTATTTTTGTTCTTGTTAATTCTTTCTTTTCTACCCTGGATCTAAATTCATTCAATAGTATTTCCGCATTTTCTTGCATAACTTTAATCAGAGTCTTTAACAAAATTAATCAAATAATCAAACATTATTTTTCTCTCCTTAATATTTTGTCTTCGAGCATCAAATACTTCTTGAACTTGAGAATTAGAAGAAATTAGCTGTTTATTTTTTACCTTATCATTAGCTATTTTTATTCTTTCTACAACTGCTTTAGAAATTTTTTGTTTGTCATCAGGTTCGTTTTTTTTTATATTATTCAGTCCAAAAACTAAATCATAAATTACAGCAAAGAAAATATATATTTTGGTTTGTTCACGAAACTTTGAAGATGGCAAAAAATTCCTAAAATTTTTATCAATAACTTCCATAGTCTTATGAAATTTATTATATATTTTATTTTTATGAGGTATGGAATCATCATATTTTTTATAATAATTGTCTATCGTCTTATCATTGCTACCCATTAATTCCCCATCTAACATCATCATAATAAGTTCTGATGTTAGTTTGACTTCTTTCATTCGTGCAATATCATCATCTGTAAAAACGTTCCAATCTTTCCAATACCAGAAACATTCTAATGCAAGTTTATAAGCAAGAGTTTTAAATTCTCCAAAATATTGAGAGTTTCTTATTTCCTGTTTATTTAATTGATAATAGGTTGTATTCATTCTACGAAATATATCAATAACTTCTCTATCATCCATTCTTGGAGAGAGAATATGAACACTGAACTCATACTCTAAAATATCTCGCTTAATTTCATCATCGAGTTCTTGAAACGTTTTTTTTGCTATTTCTTTGTTATGATTTTTTTGTATAGTAAAATAATCTTTTTGAGAATTATAGTCTGGTAAAGATTGAGGTGCAACAAAACTTAAAAGAGTTCGTAATCTTTGTTGTCCATCAACTACCTCACGCTTTGGCCGTAAAGTTTCAAGATCAATAGGAAGATCCCTTAAAAAAATAATAGGAATAGGTAAACCTCTAACAATTGTATCAATTAGATAAGATTTAGTCCCAGATTTCCATACTGATCTACGTTGAAATTTAGGGGATAAAATTAATGCTTTATCTTTTTGCCAAGATACAAAATCAGCGACTTTAAAAAAGTTTTTTTTATATTCAATTGTTCCCATAATTTGAGTTTTGGTTTTGTTAGAACATAAACAAGGTAAGGTGGGCATTGCCCACCCAACAAGTTAATTATTTAACGGGGATCAAGGTTTTTTCCTCAACTATAACGGGGTTAGGGTTCGTTTCAGGACTGTTTGCCTCAGAAGGAGGAACTACTTGCCAAAATTTGCTCACATATTCACCCCAGTTATTGAGGATATGCTCCGCTTTTTTACTGCCAGTACGCTCAAAATGACACTCAATTAATTCTTTTAATTGTGCTTCCCCTGCTTCGGTACAAATATGTTGAATTTCGACAATTTCGGGGTTAACTTTTTCGGGGAAACTGTTATCTTCATCCAAGAAATAACCGATACCACCGGTCATTCCTGCACCAACATTACGGCCAACGGAACCGAGGACAACAATGACACCACCAGTCATGTATTCACAACAGTGATCCCCTGCACCTTCAATAACCGCTTTACCCATAGAGTTACGTACCCCAAATCTTTCACCGGCTCGGCCATTAGCGAATAAAACACCCCCAGTCGCCCCATAAAGGCAGGTGTTACCGACAATGACGTTATTTGCTGCTTCATAGGTGGCATCTTTGGAAGGAACAATGACTACTTCCCCTCCGTGCATTCCTTTGCAGACATAGTCGTTTGCTTCCCCTTCTAGGTGCATGATCATACCAGGAAGGTTAAAGGCTGCAAAGCTTTGACCAGCAGCACCGGTGAAGTTAAGGGTTAGCTCCCCAGAAAAGCCTGTATTGCCGTATTTTTTGGCTAATGTTCCAGAAATACGCGCCCCAACGGTGCGATCGGTATTGACAATTTTCACATTTTTTACTAAAGTTCCATGAGTATTGATGGCGGAACTAATTGCAGCATCAGCCAATAACTGATCATCCAACACAGGGCCGTTACTGTGGACATCTTCGTGGTTTAACCAACTGCGATCGCCCCTCACATCGGGAAGGTTCAGTAGACAGTCTAGGTTAATGGACTGAGTTTTGGTTAAATTGGTGTTTTTGCGCATTTTCAGCAGATCAGACCTTCCAATAACCTCATCTAAGGAACGATAGCCCAATTTGGCTAAAATTGAGCGGACTTCCTCAGCGATAAAATAGAAGAAGTTGACGACATTTTCAGGAACCCCGGTGAACCGTTGACGTAATCTTTCTTGTTGCGTTGCTACTCCAACAGGACAGTTATTGGTATGACAGATGCGGGCCATAATGCAACCTTCGGCGATCATAGCAATGGAACCAAAGCCATATTGTTCTGCACCCATCAATGCAGCCATCATCACATCCCAACCGGTTTTTAAGCCACCGTCAGCCCGTAAAACGACGCGATCGCGCAGTTTATTCTCCATTAACATCCGATGTACTTCCGTTACCCCCAGTTCCCAAGGACATCCAGCGTGTTTAATGGAACTCAGGGGTGATGCACCTGTACCACCATCGTGACCGGATATTTGAATCACGTCTGCGTTGGCTTTGGCGACACCAGCAGCAATGGTTCCGATACCGATCTCAGCCACTAATTTAACCGATACCTTAGCACTAGGGTTAATTTGATGTAAGTCAAAGATTAACTGGGCCAAGTCTTCAATGGAATAAATATCGTGGTGAGGCGGGGGAGAAATAAGGGTCACACCTGCTTTTGAACGGCGTAACATGGCAATATAGGAACTGACTTTTTTACCGGGTAGTTGTCCCCCTTCCCCTGGTTTTGCCCCTTGGGCCATTTTGATCTCTAACTGTTTACCATTCATCAGGTATTCGGGAGTCACCCCAAACCGCCCCGAAGCGATCTGTTTAATGGCAGAACTAGCGGTATCACCGTTGCGGAGCCCGTTAAGATGGGGGAATGTAGATGAATGTCCTTCAGCATCTACATCGGAAAGGGTAATAAAACGGGTGGGATCTTCCCCTCCTTCTCCAGAGTTGGATTTACCTCCTAAGCGGTTCATGGCGATCGCTAGAGTTTCGTGAGCCTCCCGTGATAGGGCTCCCAAGGACATTCCCCCGGTACAGAAACGGGTAACAATGTCTTCAACGGGTTCGACTTCGTCTACGGGGATAGAAGGTTGATCACTCTTGAACTCTAATAAGTCCCTTAAGGCAGTAATGGGGCGTTCTTCGAGATATTTTTGATACATTTCATAGTGATCATAAGCCTCTTTATTGGCCCCATTTTGTCCTATGGTATAGGCTTTGACCGCTTTATGGAGAGATTTGGCCATTTCTGGGGAGTTCATATGATATTCTCCCCCTGGACGGTAGTTAATGAAGCCGAAGTTTTTCAGTTTCTTATCGGTTAAACTGGGGAAGGCACGACTATGAACGGCAATAATTTCTTGAGCAAGCTCTGCAATATTTAAACCACCGACACGGCTCGTTGTCCCTTTAAAGGCCATCTCAACCAAGTCCATGCCGAGGCCGATGGCTTCAAAGATTTGGGCTCCGTGATAGGAGGCTAACAGAGATATTCCCATTTTGGAGAGAATTTTTAATAACCCTGCTTCTACTGCGTGACGATAGTTTCCTAATGCTTTTTCTAGGGTAATGGTTTCTAGTTTCCCATTGGCCATTAACTTCTGAGTTTTGGGATTACTCCACCATTGACGGATAGTTTCGAGGGTAAGGTAAGGACATACCGCCGAGGCTCCATAACCGACTAAACAAGCAAAATGATGGGTACTCCAACATTGGGCCGTATCTACCACTAAGGAGGTTTCTAACCGTAACCCTTGTTTAACTAAATGATGGTGTACGGTTCCTACTGCCAGTAGGGGAGGAAGATAACTGTTAGTTTCGTTAATACTGTCAAACCCTGAGAGGCGATCGCTTAAAATGAGTATTTTTGAGCCTTTTTCTACTGCTTGGGTGGCTTCATTGCACAGTCTATCCAACGCGGCTTTTAATCCCTCTGGCCCTGTTGTAATATCAAACAGTGTGGATAGCTCAGTCACATTAAAGTCAGATGTTTTAATCTGTTGTAATTCCGTTTCGTTGAGAACAGGACTATCGACTTTAAGTAGTTTAGCGTCTTCTGCCTTGGGATCGAGTAAGTTACCTTTTGAGCCTAACAACATTTCTAAGGACATGACCAAACTTTCCCGTAGAGGATCGATGGGAGGGTTGGTAACTTGGGCAAACCTTTGTTTAAAGTAGTCGTAGAGTAGGTGGGGTTTGTCGGATAATACCGCTAAAGGAATATCATCTCCCATACAGAAAGTGGGTTCTTTGCCTTGGGTAGCCATGGGAACTACGATCATGTCCACATCTTCTGCGGTGTATCCGAAAGCAGTTTGTTGTTGTAAGAGTTGGCCAGATTCTGTTAATAAGACGGTATCAGAAAATTTTTGGGGTGCGATTTCTTGACGATAACTTTGCAACCATTCACCGTAAGGATGGGTTTTTGCAATCCGTTGTTTAATCTCCCAGTTTTTTAACACTTCCTGGGTGGTTAAGTCAACGGCAATGGTTTGTCCGGGGCCGAGTCTACCTTTTTCAACAATATCCGTTTCGGGAATATCTACTACACCAGCTTCTGAGCCCACTACCACATAATCATCTTTGGTAATACAATATCTTGCTGGCCGTAACCCGTTGCGATCTAAACAAGCTCCTACCATCTTACCATCGCTAAATGCGAGTAACGCAGGACCATCCCAGGGTTCTTGGAAGCCACTATAATAGTTGTAAAAATCGGTGATTTCGGGATAATCTTTGAGGTCCGGTTGATTTTTATAAGCTTCCGGCACTAGAATCATGGCCGCTTCTAAGGGACTACGACCGGTTCTTACTAATAATTCTAAGGCACTATCTAAGTTATAGGAATCACTATTAGCTGTGTTAACAACGGGGGTTAATGCTTCGAGTTCCTCTGCTTTCCACCCTGGTACGGTTAATTTAACTTCTCTGGTGGCCATGGAGTTAATATTCCCGATGAGGGTGTTAATTTCTCCATTATGCCCCAATAACCGCATGGGTTGAGCTAAGGGCCATTTTGGCATTGTATTGGTACTAAACCGCCGATGATAGACAGCAAAGCGACTGATATAGTTAGGATCGGTCAAATCTTGATAAAATTCCCCTAATACTTCACTACGTACCATCCCTTTATAAACAATGGTACGACAACTAAAAGAACAAATATAAAAATCGTCTGCTAATCTTTTTCCTAACTGCGATCGCACGAAATATAAGACTCTATCCAACTCATCCCCTGATAACCCTTCACCAGATGTCACCATTATTTGCTCAATATGAGGCTGATTTTTTTTCGCCTGAGCCCCTAAAACATCTGGTTTGACAGGAACTTCACGCCATCCTAAAACTGTTAAGTTAGCCCCTTTGACTACCTCTTCAACATGGGCTTTTTCTTCTTCTCTCTTATTGCTCTCTTGAGGTAAAAATACCATAGCCACCCCTAATTGTTCCACAGGAGGCATTGTTAAACCTTTTTGGGCAAACCAAGGGGAGAACAATTCACGGGGTATGGCTGTCATGATCCCCGCTCCATCTCCGGAGTCATTATCTGCGCTACAACCGCCCCGATGTTCCATGCAGTTTAATGCAGTTAAGGTTTGTTGGATCAGTTTATGAGAACCATTGCCTTTTACATCTGCAATAAATCCTACCCCACAAGCGTCTCTTTCTTCAACGAGGGAGGGTATTCCCATATAGGTTGCGTTGGGTTGGTTATGGGTATTTTGGGTCATGTTCATTATGGTACGCTCATCCATAGGTGTCAAAATTTAAGGGTTACGGAGTTGCTTAAGTTGGTTTAGTCATGATTAAACTAAACCATAGCTTAAGGAATGGTTAAGGTATCGATTCACTCAAAAGGTCTTTGTTTAACCTGTGTCTATAGGGGGACAAGTATTGTGCTGTTGCTGAATCAACGGCCCTCTACTTCCTATGCTATCGAACCTGAGAGTATTCGATCTATGGTTTTTCTTAAGACAATTTATACTACAGGATTTTAATTTTAACGGTTTTTTCGGGATGTTCTTAGATTTGCTCTAATTTTTTTAAGATTCGTTTAAGGTTTAAGACTGATTTTACATTTTACTATCTGGCTATAGATACTATTAATCAGATAATTGAGGGTAAACATTCCATTAATGCAGAAATTGCTTTACGGTTATCTAAATATTTTGGATTATCAGAAAGATTTTGGTTAAACTTACAAGTAAAATATAATATTGAAATCACTAAAGATAGATTATAACAAGAATATATAAATCTATCGTAACCCAGCATTTTAAAACTGTTAATATATAGGTTTGAAAAATGTTAAAACATTACAATATCAGTCAACAAATATCCCTAAACACAAATTATTGATTGTTAAATTTTACCCCAAAATACATCATGAATGAGTTACCTGATTTTACACCCTATGGTTATCGTCTTCTAAAAGTTCTTTCTAACAATGTTCTAGGGGGACGTATTACTTATAAAGCTATTAAACTCTCCACTAAGGATTACGTGATAATTAAACAATTTCAATTTGCTTCTAGTAAAAATTGGGATGTTTATAAACAAATTGAAAGAGAAATTAATGTTTTACAAGGTTTAGATAATATTGGTATTCCTAACTATTTAGGTACTATTGATGACCATGCTGATGGTCTTTGTTTAGTTCAACAGTATATTAATGCACCTAATTTGTCTGTTTCTAGAAGTTTTTCTCCTGAACAAATCCAAAGTATTGCTACTCAATTATTGGAAATATTAGTTTATTTACAGTGTCGTATTCCTACTATTATTCATCGAGATATTAAACCAGAAAATGTGTTATATAGTGCCAAAAGTGAGCAAGTTTATTTAGTTGATTTCGGATTAGCTAAAATTGGGACAAATGATAGTGCTTTAAGCAGTATCTTTGGAGGAACTCCTGGTTTTATGCCTCCCGAACAACTATTGGGTAAACCTTGTTCTAATGCGTCTGATTTATATGGATTGGGTGCAACAATTATCTGTTTAGTAACGGGGATAAAATCAAGAGAGTTAAACACAATTATTGATGAAAGTTTTACCATCAATTTCCAGTTAAAGGTTAGTCAGTATAATCCACATTTTCTTGATTGGTTAGAGAAAATGGTTAACCCAAAACTGGAGCAACGTTTTCCTAATGCGAAAACGGCGTTAGAAAGGTTGAATAATATTGATGATTTAGTTAGGTGTCCAGAGGTTAATATCGATAAGTCTACCTTAGTATTTGAAGCTCATAAATCTGGAAAAATATTAACCCAAACCTTGACTATTAAGAATACTATTCCTGATACAATTTTAAAAGGAAAATGGTCTGTTGCTTATCATGAAAAAGATGGTTTACATACTCCTGATGAGCATAGTTGGATTCATTTTAATCCGAAAAAGTTTAAAACTAATAATAATGATAATATTAAATGTCAAGTAAAAGTAGATACCAGTAAACTACAGTCACAAAAAGAAGGCGAAAGAACAATTATTTTAAACAGTAACTCTAGATTCAAAGAATATCGTATTAAACTAAAAATAAAAACGGCATCTTGTCCTAAAGTTAAACATTCGATACCCATTTGGTATTGGTTTTTTTTAGCTATCTGTTTTATTAATGGCAATATTTTTGGTGTATCACTTCTATTTTTAGAAGGAGGTTTTTATAGTTATCTAGCTAGTATAACATGGTTGATTTTTGGTTATTTAACTTCAATCTATTTATCAAAAAATGGTGGTGGTGGTATTATTTATATGCTAAGTTTTGCATTAATTTCTATATATTTTGTTGGTTTTTATTCTTTAATATCATTGCCAGTTTTTATTGTAACTAAGCAAATGGAAAAACACAAATTTAATTCAATTAAGAGTTTTATTGATATTTTATTAACTTTTATATCTGGTGCATCAATAGGATGGTTAAGTTTAGTGGAAATTAATATTTATGCTGGTTTAGGATTGGCCGTTTCTAGTTTTTACTTTCTCTCAATATTGATTTACTCTACAATTAAGCAAAGAAAATTAATTGCTAAATATAGCAAAGAGGAAAAATATTTAATTGAATTATAAACATCGTAGGGGCATAATAATATTATGCCCAATCCTTTATGATTAAGCTAGATTGTTATTATTAGAGAATGGGTTT
>JASJEA010000035.1 GCA_030064935.1 Crocosphaera sp.
AAACCCTCATTGTCTCCTTTAAAAAATCATAACTCCGTTGCGAAGCACGGCGTAGCCGCCCTCCGAACTTCTAACACCAAACTCAGGTTTGTGAATCATGGTTTTCCTGGATAGTAGACGAAAAAAACAACTACAAATTTGTCTTCAGAAACTCGGTTTATCTGATACAAAGTCAGTTAGCTGGAAATTGCTGGATCTTGCCTTAACCCACCCGACGATTTCTAGGGAACATAATTATCAACAACTAGAATTTGTGGGAGACTCAGTCATACGATTAGTTGCAGCCGAAGTCTTACTAGAAACTTATCCCCAGGAATCGGTGGGAGAGTTTGCTGCCATTCGCTCAATTTTAGTCAGCGATCGCACTTTAGCAGAGTTTGCAGAGAATTATGGCTTGGATCGTTATTTGCTGATGTCGGAGGGGTTTGCCCAGGATAAAATTGGCCGAGTCTACTGGTTAGCAGATGCCTTTGAAGCTCTTTTAGGGGCCTTATATCTCAGTAGCCATAATATGGATTTAGTTCGTCCCTGGTTAGATCCCTTATTAATCCAAAAAGCGGCTGAAATCCATTCCGATCCTGCCCGTCAAAATTACAAAGATGCTTTGCAAGAATGGACTCAGGGTGAGCATAAAATTCTGCCGCAATATCGTGTCATAGAACAGGACAAAAATCAAGGATATGAGCAAAGATTTTTTGCCGAAGTTTGGTTAAAAGATCGTAAACTAGGGGCAGGTTATGGCCGTTCTAAAAAAATGGCAGAACAAGCAGCGGCCAAAGATGCTTTTTTCTCTGTTGTTTATTCTTGAAACTAAACTGAAAATATGACAGCCTTAGATATTAAAACTGAAGCGATTATTATTAATAATAATGACCTCAAAATTGATGCTTATTTAGCTCAACCTCAACAAGATGGCCAATTTCCTGCGGTGATTGTTGTCCAAGAAATTTTTGGGGTCAATGATCACATTCGGGATGTTACCAGGCGTTTTGCACAAGCAGGATATATTGCCGTTGCACCAGCTATTTATCAACGTCTTGCTCCTGGTTTTGAAACGGGTTATACTGCTGAAGCGGTTGACATTGGTAGAAAGTATAAAAACCAAACCAAAGCATCAGAATTATTGTCTGATATTAAAGCAACCATTGATTATTTATACCGTTTACCTCAAGTGAAAAAAACAGGTATTGGAACCATCGGCTTTTGTTTTGGAGGTCATGTGGTATCCCTAGTTTCTACTCTTCCAGAAATTAAAGCAACGGCCTCATTTTATGGTGCCGGTATCGCCAATTGGAAACCGGGAGAAGAAGGGCAAGCAACTGTAGAATGTACCCCTGATATTACAGGAAAGTTATCTGCTTTCTTTGGAAAGGAAGATGCTAGTATTCCCACCGAACAAGTTGATATAATTGAAACGGCTTTAAAAGATAATAATATTCCTCATCAAGTGTTTCGTTATCCAGGGGCAGAGCATGGCTTCTTCTGTGATCAAAGGGGAAGTTATAACGAAGAAGCGGCTAAGGATGCTTGGTCAAAAGTTTTAAAATTGTTTGGCACTCAACTATAATGGATGGTTGATATTGTTGGTTACTGAGGAGTATTGAAAGAATTAATGATGAGTATTTATTTGATAACTATTATTGGATTATCTTTCCTGATCTGGCTTTATTTATTATTTTTTCGAGGCTGGTTTTGGTTAAGTAATCAAAGGGTTGAAGATGGTTTGAATCCATTAGCTAATTATCCTTCTGTTTGTGTAATCATTCCTGCTCGTAACGAAGCTGATGTGTTACCTGTTAGTTTAAAGTCTCTTTTAAATCAAACTTATTTAGGGGATTTTTCTCTTATTTTAGTAGATGATAAAAGTGATGATGATACAGGAAAAGTAGCTCAAGAAATTGCTGATAATTGTTCTAAATCTGAAAAATTACAAGTTGTTTCAGGTCAACCTTTAGCATCAGGTTGGTCAGGAAAATTATGGGCAATGAAACAAGGTTTAGAAACAGTTAACAAAAGAGATAATAAACCCGATTATTTGCTGTTAACCGATGCTGATATTGAACACCATAATAGTAATTTACAAGAATTGGTCAACAAAGCTGAACAAGAAAATTTGGCTTTGACATCCCTTATGGTTAAGCTAAGATGCGATAGTTTTTGGGAGAAGTTTTTGATTCCTGCGTTTGTCTTTTTCTTTGAAAAACTTTATCCTTTTTCTTGGGTCAATAATCCTCATAAAAAAATGGCAGCAGCAGCAGGAGGATGTATCTTAATTCGCCGTAACATTTTGGAAGAGATTGGCGGTATCGATGTGGTTAAAGATGCTTTAATTGATGATTGTTCTTTAGCGGCTGCAGTCAAACAAAAGTTACAGGAAAAACCTAATAATTCTCATCAAGGTATTTGGCTAGGATTGAGCGAAAAAACAATTAGTTTACGCCCCTATGATAGCTTAGCATCTATCTGGAATATGGTAGCAAGAACTGCTTATACTCAGTTAAATTATTCCCCTTTATTATTAATCGGAACTATCTTCGGATTAACTCTAGTTTATTTAGTCGCTCCTATCAGTTTAATCGTAGGATTAAGTATTAATAATCAAATTCTAATTATCTTAGGGGCGATGACTTGGTTATTAATGACTATTGCCTATTTACCAACGGTAAAGTTATATAAATGTTCTCCTATTTGGGGATTGAGTTTACCCCTGATTGGTTTGTTCTATGGTTTAATGACCATAGACTCTGCTTGGCGACATTGGCGTGGAAAAGGTGGAGGTTGGAAAGGAAGAGTTTATCAAAAAATGTTGGGGTGAAGATCCCACCTAAAAATGCCTAGTCGTTTAACATCACCTGTTTTTAAACAGGTGTTCTGAACATCCCCTGTTTCTCATAAACTCAAACAACGGTAGAAATAGTGATGGTTGATGCAATTATTGATGCCATTAACGCAGGAAATTATCAAGAAGCGTCAGAGCTAATTTATCAGTTAAAAGAAGAAGAGCCCGATAACATTTGGGTACCTTTCTGTGAAGCTCGTTTAGCCGAAGCACAAGGCTATATAACCCTTGCCAACGAACGTTATCGACAACTCTTACCCAATGCAGTTAATCCTAAGCTGATGAGGCAAATTCGTCAAGGCATTGAACGTATTAACCAACAAGAAAACGCCCAACGTCAAACTGCCCTAAACGAAGTGATGAAAGAAAGTGGGGCTTCAGAAATGGGCATATTAGTGCTGGAGGCGATTCCCAATGAGTTAAAAAAGACAGCTTCCCAAAAATTTGGGCAGATTATGGATGTTGATCCTTATACTGCGAGGTTGCAACTGCCCAGTCGTTCTTGGAGACTCTATCGTACTGGAGCCATTGGGAAACTCAACTTTCAGGCCGAAGAGCTTGGAGAGGCGGATATTCCTTGTTTCACTGCTTCCGTTAGTGAGATTAATCGTCTACAAGTGTATCGTGTTCTCTATATCGAGTCCCTCGAACCGGAGGTAACGGTTGTTTATGAACCAAAAAAAGGACAACGAGATATTTTTAAGTTTCAATGGTCAGCCGTAAAACAATTGGTAGAAGGATTGTTACCTTTATTTGAGGAATGTGTTGATATTGGTTTAAGAGGAAAGCTAAAACGGAAAACAGAAACCCTAGACTATGCTAAAATCTGGGACCTTCACCTTCCTGATAGTAATAGTGTGGTTCGTTTGTGTGATCAACAGTATCGTTTTTTGGAAGGAAAGACCTTTTCTGAGAAGCAAAAAGCAAGAGATGGCCAAGCAACAATGAAGGAAAGCTGGCAACATATTATAGAGTTTATAGCACAAGAAACTGCTGATATTCCAGTTTGGTCTGAGTTTACCCCCTTCGGAGAATCAGCTATTGATTTTCGAGAGTTACTTAAATTAATTAACCCTCATATCGACTTATTGCGTAGAGAAGATACGCCTTGGGATGGAGCATTTCATTTGTATAGTGGGTTGGCTTTTTCTAAAACATTTTCTGGAGATAAATAATTATTAATTGAGATAAGTTCCCACCTAAAACTCCCACAACTAAAAATAAATTAGACTTAGGTGGGGTAGTTCACTCTTCTTTGATAATTAAGGTATGATCTTCCGGTGGCTTTGTCGGGGGGTTAACATTGGCTTCAGGTTTTTTGGTTGATTGAGATAACTGGGGAACCGAAGGAGGTAGATTAGGAGTGACGATACCACCAGAAATTAGCACTTTAAAAGCATCTTCAATGGAAATAGGTAAATTAATGACATCATCCACAGCAATGATCGCATACCATCCAGAAGTAGGGTTAGGGGTGGTGGGAATAAAAACACTAAGCATTGGTTTATGAAGATGGGTTTGCAGAGAAGGGCTTAAGGTACCAGTCACAAAACCTAAACTCCAGACACCCTGACGGGGGTATTCTACCATTACCACCCGACGAAATTTACTTTTAGAATCCTTAAATAAGGTTTCTAAGATTTGTTGTAAGGTTTTATACACTGCCCCTGCTAGAGGAATAGATTGTAAGATGCGTTCCCCCACATCTAATAACCACCGCCCCACAATATTACGAGCCATCAAACCAATAATAAGAATAAATAATAAGGGGACAGCAAGGCCTACACTGAGATTAAGACAGTAGCTTAAAATAGGATCAAGCCCGTCAAAGGGATTGAGTTGTTTAGGGATTTGAGTTAAAAGATTAATTACCCAACTGGCAATGGTAATGGTTAGCCAGATAGTGGTTGCCAAGGGAATGACAACTAAAAGACCGGCAATTAAATCATTTTTTAAGTCCTGTTTAAAACGTTGCAGCACAGAGTACCAACTCTCCACTATACAAAACTGATGATTGACAAAATAAATATTTTCTGTGGTCAACTTGTGACTTAGAAAACAACCAATAGGTAAATTTATGTTATGGGTTGTGAAACTCCCAAGAGTAGAACTGCGTGGGCTTTGTTTGCAGCAAACTGTAATATATTATATCTTATGTTGATAGTTAATTTCTCTTGTATGTTAACATGAGAGAGCGATTTAAGGAGAGGTGGCAGAGTGGTCGAACGCGCCCGACTTGAAATCGGGTTTGGTGTAAAAGCCAACGTGGGTTCGAATCCCACCCTCTCCGTTTTCCAGACTTACCAGACTTAAAAGTAGAGGGTAACTGCTGGTGTTAAACAGCTTGAGGTTGACCTTGAGGTTGGAACTGGAAGAGTGAATAGACTACATTGCGACGAATATCAGTCATCATCTCTAAGAACATCTCATATCCCTCTTGTTTATACTCAATGAGGGGATCTTTTTGTCCATAACCCCGTAAGCCAATAGACTCTCGCAAAGCATCCATGGATTGTAAGTGTTCACGCCATAAGGTATCTATTTGTTGCAGAATAAAAAACCTTTCGGCTTCTCTCATAAGACCGGGACGGACTTGATCCACCTGATTTTCCTTGATGTCGTAGGCTTTCCTCACCTCTTCATGGAAAAATATCTTCATTTCTCCAACAGTCATATCTTCCACATCTTTAGTGGTTATATCTTCGAGGAGATAGACAAACTCTTTCACTTTGCTGACCAAGTTTTCCACGTCCCATTCTTCAGGGGGTAATTCTGGGTTAACGTAAGCGTCTACAATTTCATCCATAGTCTTCTCGGCGTATTGTAGCACCTGTTCTTTGAGGTCTAAGCCTTCGAGTACCCGACGACGTTCGGCATAAATGGCCCGTCTTTGATTATTCATTACCTCATCGTATTCAAATACCTGTTTACGGGTGTCGTAATAGAAGGTTTCTACTTTTTTCTGGGCCCCTTCTAAAGAACGGGTTAGCATTTTTGACTCGATGGGCATATCTTCTTCAACCCGGAAGGCATTCATTAAACCGGCTACACGATCGCCTCCAAAAATCCTTAACAGGTTATCCTCTAAACTGAGGAAAAATTTCGTTGAGCCAGGGTCTCCCTGTCTTCCAGCCCGTCCTCGTAACTGGTTATCAACACGACGGGACTCGTGACGTTCTGTTGCCATCACATGAAGTCCTCCCATATCGATCACTTCGTCGTGTTCTTGGTCGGTAAATTCGTCATATTGCTTGCGAATCAGTTTATAGACTTCTCGTAACTTTTCAATCACTGGATCATCGGTTGGCGCATTTTCTGAGGCAACAGCAATTTTTTCTTCTGCTTCTAGTTCCGATAAGCTTTGTTGTCCATATTGATCCACCGCAAATTTAATCGCTTCTTTAATCATATTTAGGGTTTCTGGAGAGAGATCGGTGGGGAAAATATCGGCTGACGGTCGCCATTTTTTCTTTTTACTGTCTTGACCAAACCCTTGAGAACGTCGACCATTGCCCCCCATTCCGCCTGCCATGAGGTTATCATCTTCTGGTATAACAATTTGAGGCATAAGGTATTCCCGAATTTTTAGGCGGGCCATATAGTCGGAGTTCCCCCCTAAAATAATATCGGTTCCTCGTCCGGCCATATTGGTTGCAATGGTAACGGCACCTTGTCTTCCAGCTTGGGCAACAATTTCTGACTCTCGTTCAACGTTTTCAGGTCGAGCATTGAGGATATTATGAGGTATGCTTCTGTCTTGCAAGAGGTTGGAGATTACTTCTGATTTTTCAACGCTCGTTGTCCCGACAAGTATGGGACGACCTTGTCGGTGCAGTTCTTCTACTTCTTCGGCGACTGCTTTCCATTTTGCTGGTTCACTCTTGTAAACGACATCGGGATAGTCATAACGTTGAGGGGGTCGATTAGTGGGAATAATGGTAACTTGTAGGTTATAGACTTTTTCAAGTTCTGTTTCTTCGGTTTTGGCTGTTCCGGTCATCCCTGAGAGTTTGTTATACAACAGGAAGAAGTTTTGATAGGTAATGGTGGCTAGGGTTTGGGTTTCTCGTTGAATAGGAACCCCTTCTTTGGCTTCGATGGCTTGATGCAGTCCATCGCTCCACCGTCTTCCTGCTAATACCCGACCGGTAAATTCGTCAACTATGACCACTTCTTTATTCTTGACAATGTAGTTAACATCTTTGGTGAATAATTCTTTAGCTTTGATGGCGTTGAAAATATAATGGGCCCAAGGATTTTCTTGATCGTACAAGTCACCAACCCCTAACAGTTGTTCCGCTTTTTCAAAACCTTGATCAGTCATCAAAACATTGCGGGCTTTTTCATCCACTTCGTAGTCTTGGGGCTCTTCTTCTGATTCTTGTATTGTCAGTTTTTTGGCAATTTCGGCTGCTTTAATATATTTTTCTGTAGGTCTTTCTACTTGACCAGAAATAATTAAAGGGGTTCTGGCTTCATCGATTAAAATGGAGTCAACTTCGTCAATAATGCAATAATTGGGCGGTCTTTGCACCACTTCAGCCATTGCAGTAGCCATGTTATCTCGTAAATAGTCAAATCCTAGTTCGCTGTTGGTGGTATAGGTAACGTCACAGGCATAATTTTTCTTTCGCTCTTCTGGGTTCATTCCTGATTGAATGAGTCCCACGCTTAAACCCAGAAAACGATGCACCTGTCCCATCCATTCTGCGTCTCGACGAGCTAAATAGTCGTTAACTGTAACAATATGTACTCCGCGCCCTGTTAGTCCGTTGAGATAGGCAGGAAGGGTGGCGACGAGGGTTTTTCCTTCCCCTGTTTTCATCTCGGCAATTTGTCCTTGATGCAGCACCATACCACCAAGTAACTGAACATCAAAGTGGCGCATTCCTAAAACCCTTTTACCTGCTTCTCGAACTACTGCAAAGGCTTCTGGGAGAATTTCGTCGAGAATCTCCTCTATTTCTTGATCGTTATTCGCTTTATCCAATAATTCCCTAAATTCGACCGTTTTATGCTTGAGTTGTTCATCGGATAGTTTCTCAATATCCTCTTCGAGCAAGTTAATTTCGGCAACTAGGGGTTGTAATTTTTTAATTTTGCGAGTGTTAGGATCACCAAATAGGGTTTTAAGCATAATATTTCCCTGTAGTCAATTTATGGCTAAGAAAACAACCAATAGATACACTTTTCCTATAGGTTGATATATATTCTGTCTCATGTTAACTCATTAACTAACTCGTTGAACAAAATCATTCCTCTGAGCACCCATCTAAAGTTTTTAATTTAGATGGGGTTAGCCAAACCGGTAAATAAATACGAAGTATGGTTATTCTAGCTTCTCTTGATTCTGCCAATATTCAATGAGTCGTTCCCAAGGAGCTTACGTGCCAACGTTAATAATACCAAATCCGCTTTAGAAAGTAGATAATCATCTTAAGAAGGCAGAGGGAGCAGGGGAAGCAGAGGAGGCAGGGGGAGAAAGAATATTACTCTACTATAATAAGCAGCTCTGATATAATAACATAAATACCTAACCAGAATTGAGGTTTATAAACCTAATAAAACTGAGATAAATGTTCAGAATATTATGAACATAAACGACTATAAGTGAAAGTTTTTATATTATTAACTAATTTGTTAACCTCCACAGAGGGATGGCTTTCAAATAATAACTAAAACTCTGCCGATGCCAGTTAATCCTCAACTCTCATCTGTGATTTAGTTGGGGTGTGTTCAACAAAATGTCGCCCTGTTAGCGTCTACGTTTTATTAGCTCAGCTTGTGCAGGGGTCAAAGAGGGTTTTTGACCCGGCAAAAAAGCCATGGGGTTAACCGCTTTGCTCCCCTGACGATGAATTTCAAAATGGAGATGGGGACCTGTACTATAGCCTGTACTGCCCATTTCAGCAATTTGTTGTCCTCTGGCTATGGTTTGGCCTGAAGTAACTAATAATCTTTGATTATGACCATAAACTGTTAAATTTCCATCAGGGTGACGAATCGTCACTTGATGACCCAACCCTTTATTACTCCATCCAGCAAACACTACCACACCAGATGCCGCTGCCACAATAGGCGTTCCAATGGGTGCAGCAATATCAATCCCATCATGTCGCCTCTGAAAACGCATTCCAAAGCCAGAGGTTAGGTTTCCTTGGGCTGGCCAAATATAACCTTTGGCTGAGGGAGAGGGTTGGGGTAAATAACTATCCGAAGGAAGAGGGCGTAGCTTGAGCCCATTTTCGTTTTCTCCAGAAGCAACAACGATCATTTGAAACAATAGAGACATAGAAACGCTTACACCTGCGATAAGCATTTGGTTTGGTAAAATTTTCATAGATTTATGATTATTAATAGCGGGTTAAGGTGGATTATTTATTTTCTTTAAGGAGTTTAAAGAGTTGTAAGCCACTTTATCAGAAAATTGCATTTTGTAAAATAATTTTTGTGAAGTCTTTTAATCTAATGATCATCTAATGTTTACCTTGATCTTTTAAACTGGCTGGTAAACTATTGTCGTAAAACGGCGGGAAGACTAGAATCAAAATGGTGTTAGCCTCTAACCTAACTCAACCTCTCTCCCTTGAAGATACAGAAATAGGGAGACTCCACTTTTATGAAAGGGGTGAGGATATTCCTTTAATAAGTGGAGGTATCTGGCAGGTTTATCGTGGCATTGCCCAATTAAGTCAACTGTCTCCTCAAGGAGAAGAGATATTATTAGGCTGGGCCCAACCGGCGACTTTTTTTGGATCTTGGTTAACCTCTGTTGCGTCTTATCAGGTTAAGGGTTTATCGGATCTTTATTTACAATGGCATCCTATTGAAGAGATGGCTAATTCCCCTGAGTTGAGTCAGATGGCTTTTGCTCAGTTGGCCCGTCGAATGCGTCAAACAGAGGCTTTATTGGCGATTGCGGGATTAAAGCGGGTTGAGGATCGCCTACAACAGTTACTATATTTATTGGAGAAGGAGTTGGGGGAACTTAGAAATAATCAAACTCGCCTCCAAGTGCGTTTAACTCATCAAAACTTAGCAGGGGCAATTGGAACAACCAGAGTAACTGTCACTCGTTTGTTGGGAGAGTTTCAACGTCAAGGTTGGTTGAGTTTTGATAGCGATCGCCATATAATCATCACTCGTGTGGACTCGGATGAAAATCTTAACGCTTATGTTGACCTCAACTAAGTTATTTTTTATCTACAATGCTAGTTTGAGGCAGAATAATTGTTAACTGGGTAGAGGTATTTTCTTTACTTTCGATCAAAATTTCACCCTGATGACCTTGGACGATAATATCATAACTAATCGATAATCCTAGTCCTGTTCCCTGTCCTGTTGGTTTGGTGGTAAAAAAGGGATTAAATACTTTATCAATTATCTCTTGGGGAATACCTCGACCATTGTCATTGATGATAATTTTTATTTGTTGATTTTCTGCTTTGGTTGCAACAGTTAATGTAGGAATAAATTCTTCTTCACTTATTTTTTTCTTCTCATGAACAGTGTAACAAGCATTATTAATGGCGTTGAGAAAAACACGACTGATATCTTGAGGGACGATATTAATTTCTGGGAGATTTGGTTCATAATTGGTTTCAATTTTGATGTTAAAAGAAGAATCTTTGACTCGCATTCCATGATAGGCTAGGTTGACTGATTCTGATAATAGATTATTAATGTTTGTTAATTGTCGTTGGCCTGGTTTTCCTTTGGAGTGCATTAACATTCCATGAACGATTTTATCAGCCCTTTGGCCATGTTCATGAATTTTATGAGAATTGTTTTTAATATCATCTAAAATTTCTTCAATGTATTCTATAGTTTCTGGATCTAGTTTTTCTTTTTGGGTAACTATTTCCTCTTCCAATTCTTCGGTTAATTCTACACAAAGTTCGGCAAAATTATTGACAAAGTTCAAAGGATTTTTGATTTCGTGGGCAATTCCAGCCGTTAAAGCTCCAAGAGAAGCTAATTTTTCTTGAGCTATAATTTGATCTTGGGTTGCTTTTAGCTTAGCTAAGGTTGTGTTGAGTTGCTGATTCCTTTCTTGGATTTCTTTAGTTCTTAATTGAACTTTCTTTTCTAGGGTTTTACTATAGTCTTCTAATTGTTCATAAAGGCGAGAATTTTCGATAGAAATAGCAGCAGAACTAGACAAAATTTTGACAACTTCCACTCGTTCAGGGGTAAAAGCTGCGGTGATTAAGTTATTTTCTAAATAAATAATTCCAGTCAGTTTTCCTTGATTGATTAAAGGAGTACAAAGAATTGATTTAGGTTTATTTTTTATAATATAAGCACTTTGGGTAAATTGACCTTCATGTTTAGCATCATTTAAAACAATATCATCTTTGGTATGAGCAACATAATTAATAATCGGAATTGATAATTTTAGCGAGTTACCATTATTATTAAAACTTTCTATAGAAATGGATTGTAAAAGATAGAATTCATCATTTTGAAGATTAACGTCTGCTTCAATAAACCAATTATTTTCTTTTTCTAAAAGTAAAAGTCCTCGTTGTGCGCCAGCATTTTCTATGATCGCTATCATCAATTTTCCTAGTAATTTCTTTAAAATAATTTCTCCAGAAATGAGTTGAGAAACTTTTAACACACTGTTTAAATCTAAATCACTTGATAAACGTTTTCCTGTTACTTTGGTATTTATTTTATCATGATAACTGTTTTCTTTTTTTAATAATTGAGGATAGCTTTCTTCCAAACTTTCTACTTTAGTCATTGCACCCCAAAGTTTATAAGAATAATGAGCATCTTGCATATAATAATAATTCAAATGGTTATATTCCTGTTCTAAATAAAACTTAGCAGCTAATTCATACGCTAGGGCTTTTTCATGAATATAGCCATTTTTTTGAAACATATTAATAGCCTGATCGTAATAATCTCTAGCCTTTGTCTGACTATTTAATACACGATGTAATTCTGCTTCAACCAAATATAATTTACCCAAAAAGTGACTAGGATTATGAGCAGCTAAAATTTTCATTTTTTGTTGATAGCCTTGAACATCTTGGAGAATCTTTTTTTGTTCTTGTATTGATGTATGATGATAGATAGCTAAATGGGATAGACAACTATAAAATAGGAATTTTGGTACTCCTGCTGTTAACATTTCTCCGACATATTTTTTTCCTTCTTGGGCATATTTAACAGCTTCTTCAAATTCTCCCATAACATAAGAAAGCATGGTTTTATGGCTATAAATATGAAATAAGGCTAGATTATAGTTAGCTTTTTTGTAAAGGGGAATCATTTGCTCCTCATTAAATACGTCACCGATTAAACGAGTTTTATGTTCTGATTTTCCTTGCAAGTTAAGGACAAGTTGATAATTCATTGCTAAAAAATAAAGACTATTTTTACTTTGCAGTTTTTTAGCATAGTTAAGATATTTCTCTAATTCGTTTTTAACTTCATTTAATTCAGTTCCAAGAGCAAATAAATAATTACAATATAGTTGAGCATTCCATAAAGCATATTCAATATTTCCAGTTTCTAAACCCTTTTCGTACCCTAGACGTAGAGGGGTTAAGAGTTGTTTTAAGGGTTCTTTCCAATGTCTGATAGATAGAACAACAATAAATGAAGTTTGTGATTCTAGTCTTCTTGCTTGCAGTCTTGAGAGTAATGATAAGGCCAATTGTCCTAACTCATAACCTTGCTCAAAGTTTTCAAGTATTTGAGAGATAAGCTCACCATAAAAGGCATAAGCAACGCAAGTTTCCGGTGAGTTTCCATATTCAAGAGATAACTCAACTTGTTGAATAACAATTAAGGTAAAAAGTTGAGGGCTCACCAAAAATGCAGCCATACTCATACTGACTAAAATTCTTAAGGCAATAATGGCCTTATCGTTTGTCATTATAGGTGAACTAACTAAAGTTTGAATGTCTCTAGTTTCCCAATTAGTTTCTGCTTCTTCTAACAAACTTTTCATGTCTACAGAAGAATAATTGTGAGCAATATTGATATCCATCAATGCTAAAGTTGATAAAGATAAATCAATGGCTTCTAATAGCTTATTTTGAGAGGTATAAGCTTTAATTTTAATCTCATAAGCTTTGACTTTATCGAGAGTAAATTGAGCATTTTTGATGAGAGTTGAGAGCAAGGATTCCATCACATCAAAGCTATTATTCAAGTATGCAGACTCTGCTGCTTCTAAATAGAGTTCTAAACATAATTGATATTGACTTCCCCACACTTTGTCCTCATCCAAGAGATTAATAGCGAATTGTAAATAGTTTAAAGAAACTTTGTAGGCTGCTGAAGATTTAGCTTTTTTTCCTGCACATAAATTTAATTCAACCAATTCAGATAATTTTAAAGGATTGACAATTAATTGATAACCCTTATTGAGTTGATTAACAATATCAAATATTTTTTCTTCAAGTTTTTCCACTGGTACATGATTCAATAGTATTTTTCCTATTTGTAAATGAATCTTTTCTGCTTCTTGTTGTTGAAGTAAAGAATAAGCGGCTTGTTGTACCCGATCATGGGAAAATTGATACAAGACTTTTAATTCACTAGGAATTTCTTGATCGTCTTGATAATTATTTAGTAATTTATATTGACTATTGAGGGGTAAAATTAGTCTTTTTTCTAATGCTTGCCAAAGATTTTTTGCAATTTTAAGTTGAGACTGATTACAAACTTTACTGAGTATCTGTAAATCAAATTTACCTCCAATACAAGCAGCAGTTTTCAATATTTCTTGTGTTTTATCTTCACTATTTTTAATACTATTTGCCATTAAGTTAACTACATTCTCAGTAATAGGTAAAACTTTTATTTTTTCCTCATTGTATTGCCATATTTTCTTCTGGTTATTAAAATTAAGAATATTATTTTGGTAGAGAGAATTAAGGAATTGCTTAATAAAAAAGGGATTGCCATCAGTTTTTTTATTAACTAAGTTAGCGAGATGTTTTTTAGATGTTTTTTTAAGGTTTATAGTTTCTTTAATTAAGTTCTCTATCTGGAATACTGTTAACTGTTTAAGTTTAATTTTTTCAATAATTCCCCCTTGATTATTAAGATCATCAAAGGTTAATTGTAAAGGATGTCCTTCGGTTATTTCATCATCACGATAAGCCCCAATAATGAATAAAGATTGATCATCTAAATTGTTCATTAAAGATTGTATTAGTTGTAATGAAGCTGTATCAGCCCATTGTAAATCATCTAAAAAAATTACCAGAGGATGCTCCTTTTTAGTAAAGACTTTTAAGAAGTTTTGAAAGACTAAGTTGAAACGATTCTCTGCTTCTTTGGGCTCTAATTTAATCACCTTAGGTTGAGTTCCTATGATCTGTTCTATTTCAGGAATAACCTCAATAATCACTTGTCCATTAATCTTTAAAGCAGTGATAAGTTTTTGTCGCCATTCATTAATTTTATAATCAGATTCTGTTAATAATTGATTGACCAATTCTTGACAAGATTGTATCATGGCTGCATAGGGAATGTTTCGTTGAAATTGCTCAAATTTACCAGAGATAAAATACCCTTTTCTTTGAGTTACAAAAGGATAGATTTCTCGAATCAAAACTGATTTACCAATCCCTGCACATCCAGACACTAACGCCATGGCATTATTGCCTTTACTGACGGTATCAAATGTTTTAATTAAGAGTTGTTTTTCTTTTTCTCTACCATAAAGCTTTTGAGGTATTTGAAACTTGTAGGAAATGTCTTTTTTCCCTAAAGAAAAAGGTTTAATTTCATTAAAATTTTGTAATTGTTTTAAACAGTTTTCTAAATCAGTTTTGATTCCCCTAGCACTTTGATATCTTTCTTCTGCTGTTTTTGCTAATAGTTTCATTACTAAATATGAAAGCATGGGAGGTATTTCTGGATTAATATCGTGAGGTGGAATAGGTGTTTTAGCAATATGAAAATAGACTAATTCCAAGGCATCGTCACTGTTAAAAGGAAGGGAACCTGTCAACATTTCATAAAAGGTGACACCTAAAGAATAGAAGTCAGTATGATAGTCAATTTTTCGGTTCATTCTTCCTGTTTGTTCTGGGGACATATATGCTAAAGTCCCTTCAATTAAATTAGGGTTAAATAAGTAGCTATCTTCTGATTTCAATTGAGTAGAAATACCAAAATCAATTAACTTAACAAGTTGAGTATTTGGACAAACAATAATATTACTTGGATTGATATCTTTGTGAATAATATCGAGATCGTGTACTGCCGCTAATCCTTCACTAATTTTAATGGCAATTTTCAAAAAGTTTACTAAGGTTAGCTTTTGTTTTTGACGCAATTTTTCTAATGATATTCCCCCAAAGTCTTCAAGAATAATCATTAAGGTATTCTGATAGGCTTCCATGCCATAGGTTTTAATCACTGCTGGCGATTCTAGACGATTTAGTATTTTATATTCTTGTTTAAATTGTGATAGAGTGATGGGATCGGGATAAGTTTCTTGTAAAATTTTTAGGATAACAGGCTGTTTATCTTGGCCTCGAAAACCTTTATAAATTAAGGATTGAGGGCTTTCATAAAGTTTTTGGACAATATGGCAATTATTAATAATCATATTCATTTAATTACTACCAATTTAATCTAATTTTTTAACAACTTAACTCGCCTGCGATAAACGCTATATCATGGCTAATAACTGTGTTTCAGTGAGTTGTTTAATCCCTAATTCTTGGGCTTTAATCAATTTAGAACCTGCATTTTCTCCCACTAATAAATAATCGGTTCTTTGACTAACGGAACTCGTTACCTTTCCACCACCTTTTTCAATTAAAGCTTTCGCTTCATTACGTTTTAAAGTAGGCAAGGTTCCAGTAATAACAACAGTTTTGCCCAATAAGGGACCCCCAATGGCTTCAACAATGGTGGTTTGAGATTGGGTTGCCTCTAATTGTAACCCAACCTTTTTCAATTGTGTGATCAAATGATGATTATCTTCAACGCTAAACCAATCGATTATCGATTGGGCAATTTCTTCTCCTATGCCATAAATAGAACTTAAAGATGCGTAAGAAGTTTGGGATAATTGAGCAATATTCGTGAAATTATCTGCTAATAAATTAGCTGTGACACTGCCTACATAACGAATACCTAACCCATATAAAACCCGTGCAAAAGGTTGCCGTTTACTGCCTTCAATAGCCTTAATTAAATTATTTGCTGATTTAGCCCCCATGCGTTCTAAATTAGCTACTTTTTCGGGTGTTAACTGATATAAATCAGCGATAGAATGAACCAATCCATTATTAATTAATAGAACGACAATTTTTTCCCCTAACCCCCGAATATCTAAAGCATCTCGTGAAGCCCAATGAACCAAACTACCCCGTAAAATAGCCGGACAAGACAGATTAACACATCTAATCACCGCTTCTCCTGGCGCACGAACTAACAGAGAATTACACTCAGGACAACGCTTTGGCATTTGATAAGGTTGTGTGTTGGGGGGGCGTAATCCTTCCAATACGCGAACCACCTCTGGAATAATCTCCCCTGCTTTACGAATAATCACCGTGTCCCCCACACGAATGTCTAGATCACTAATGCGATCGCCGTTATGTAAGCTGGCTTTTTGTACTGTGGTCCCGGCTAAATGAACCGGTTTCATGACTGCCATGGGGGTTACAGCCCCCGTTCTTCCTACGTTTACCGTAATGGCTTCTACCACTGTCGGGGCTTCTTCTGGGGGATATTTCAAGGCGATTGCCCAACGGGGGAATTTTTGAGTAAAGCCGAGGGTTTTTTGTAAGGCGTAAGCATTGATTTTTACCACCACTCCATCAGTCATATAGGGTAAATCTTTTCTGCCTGTTTCCCATTGGTTAAAATAGTTGGCAACTTCATCGAGGGACTTACATAATTGACGGTGAGGGTTAACTAAAAATCCACTGGTTTTTAGGTAGTCTAAGGATTGCCATTGTGTTGTTAGGTTTAAATCATCTAGATGTAATGTGTAAGCAAAAAATTGTAAACGTCTTTGGTCAACAATTTTAGGATCTAACTGTCTTAATGTCCCGGCGGCTGCGTTACGAGGATTGGCAAATAAAGCTTCTTTTTTTACCCGTTTTTCTTCATTGATACGCTCAAATTCTTCTAGGGGTAAAAAAGCCTCCCCTCGCACTTCTATAATGGGGGGAGGATTGTCTAAGTTTAGTCTTAAAGGAATTGAACGAATGGTACGAACATTGGGAGTAATATTTTCTCCTGTGCTTCCATCTCCTCTGGTAACACCACGGATTAATAAGCCATTTTCGTAAGTTAAAGCTAAAGCAGAGCCATCAATTTTTAACTCACAAACATACTCAATCGTTTCTAAATTTGTATTTTTTGCAGATCGCTGCCATCTGTTTTCCCAAGCTTTTAATTCATCCAAATTAAAAGCATTTTCTAAACTATAAAGGGGAATATTATGGCTAAGAGAAACAAATTGAGAAGCTGGTTTTTCTCCGACTCTTTGTGTAGGACTATCGGCGGTTATAAACTGAGGATTATGTTGTTCTAAGGTATAAAGTTTTCGATACAATTGATCATAAACAGCATCCTCCATAATAGGATTGTCAAGAACATAATAAGCGTAATTTGCTTGTTGAAGTTGTTGACGAAGTTGTTTGATCTGTTGTTCAACCGTTGATTGATTCACCTTACTTTCCTTTAATCAATAGGTTCTATTTTTTTCATTTTTTTGGCATCAATTATCTATTTTATTTACCTCCAATATATAAACATTGAAATAGCATTCTTGGCTCTAAAAAATTTACAGGTATTAAGAATGTAAATCCTAGATCCAAAATCATTTACCATTAAGACAAATGTTGACTAACAAACTGTTTCATTTCTTCTATTATTTCTGGAAAAAATGGATTCTTGCTTTCTATGGGTTGAGGAGGATTGTCTAAACTATAAAGATTTTCTTCTAAAACAACTCGAAAATGTGTCACAAAAAAACTTTCTTTAATGCGAATAAAATGTGCTTTTTGCTCTTTTTGAGGATGGTGATCAATTAATAATTGTACTTCCTCAATCCCTGCTGCTTCATCACACTCAGAATGAACAGCAAATACAGGTTGATTAATATCATTATAGCGTTCATTTTTGCTAGGGTATTTTTGTTCAATTTCCAAGATTAATTCTGATAATCTTTCAGAACTTTCTGTTGGAGCCCAAGCATAGGCATGAGGTTTATTGCCGACAAAATCTCCTCTTTCTTTCTCTTTACTTTTATCACGAAATCTCTTAATCATCTCCACAAAAATATTATCTTTTCTAACGAATATTTCTGCAAAGTCTCCAAAATCTAAAGCAGCAGAAAAAAGAAATAAAGCCCCCTGAATATCATCAGGATGATTAATAACATAATGGGTACTTAACGCACCGCCAGTTGATAAGCCTCCAATAGAGACAGTATCACTCATTTTTTTTGCTTCCGCCACTGCATATTTTACTGCTTCTTTCCACTGAGTGAAAAGGGTTTCATCTGTCATAGCAGCCATCGCTTTTTTCTCATCTTTTAAACCATGGCCAGGAAGCAAAGGTAAGAAAACATTAAAACCCATCTTATAAAATTTTTCTGCAATAGCAGTTACAGAAAAAGGGGAATCCGATAACCCATGAATTAAGACGATACTATTAGGGGTTTTTTTTCCATCATTAAGTAATTTAGGTTCACAAAGGGGTCTAATTTCCTGATTTTCCAGTTTTAAAACCTCTTTGGAGTATTCTTCCCAAAATATACCTGTCATAATCTCTTATCCTAATTTAATATACATATTTAATTTAACCATAAATGTTGCGCTTAAAAGTCAATCTTAATGCTTCATTTCTGATTTAAATGTTAAGTTAAGTATTGACAAGATGTTAAGATATGTTATGAGCTTGAGGTTTCCTCGCCATATCCAATCGATCAAGAAAAGAAAAATCTTCCTTGTTTCAAGCCTCCAACTTGAGGGATCGGTAATTCTAAATTCTGATTGACATTTTTAGTGTTGATTATCGTAGTATAGAAGGGATTTTAAAAAAAGTAACTAACAAGAGTGCAGAAACTAACCTCACTCAAGAACAAATTAACTTTTTTATTTTAGGTTCCAATTTTACTTAAGCTATTTAGGAGTAAAAATCTTGGTAAATATTCGCTGTGGTAAGATCGTATTTAACAACATTCAAAGTATTATCTTTGATAAAGATGGAACCCTAGAAGACTCGCAAAACTTTTTGCGAGAATTAAGCATCCGTCGCGCCCGTTTATTAGATGCCAAAATTCCTGGTATTGGGGAACCTTTATTGATGGCGTTTGGCCTACAAGATAATCAATTAGATCCTACCGGTTTAATGGCTGTTGGTAGTCGTCAGGAAAACTTAATTGCTGCTGCTGCTTATATTGCTGAAACGGGAAAAAGTTGGTTTGAAGCTCTAGAAATAGCTGAAAACACCTTCACAGAAGTTGATAAATACTTAGAAAAAGATGCCACCAAATCTCCCTTATTTGCGGGTAGTTTGGATGTCTTAAAAACCTTATCAGAAGCGGGCTTAAAAATAGGAATTCTTTCAGCTGCCCCAACTAAAGATGTACAAAGATTTGTCAAAGAACATAATCTTACTGATTATATTCAACTGATGATGGGAGGGGATCAAGGGTTAAGCAAGCCCGATCCCCAACTATTTATCAAAGCCTGTCAACAACTCCAAATATCACCAAATCAAACCCTTATGGTAGGAGACTCACAAGGGGATATTATTATGGCTAAACAAGCAGGGGTTGCAGGAACTATAGGGATCTGTTGGGGCAATTTCTCTACCTTTCATCTTGAGGAGGCGGATATGATCATTACCCAAATTGATCAAATTCAAATATAGAATTGCAAAATAATAGAGAAAGTTTTCCTATTCTGTAGTTTAAGGTGTAAGATGATACGTTAATCTGTATAGCTATTGGAGAGGGTAAAGAAAATTGTCTCGTCGTTATTTATTTACATCTGAATCGGTTACTGAAGGTCATCCCGATAAAGTGTGTGACCAAATCTCTGATACCATCATAGACACCCTGCTCAATGAAGATGATCAAAGTCGTGTTGCGGCAGAGGTTGTGGTCAACACAGGTTTAGTTTTGATCACCGGGGAAGTCACCTCAAAAGCTCATATTGATTTTGCCAAATTGGCCCGCAAGAAAATTGCGGAGATTGGTTACACTGATGCCGATAATGGTTTCTCTGCCAATAGTTGCTCCGTTTTAGTGGCCTTAGATGAACAGTCCCCCGACATTTCCCAAGGAGTTAGCCAAGCTCACGAACAACGTACAGCCCTCAGTGATGACGAGTTGGATCGGATTGGGGCAGGGGATCAAGGGATTATGTTTGGTTATGCCTGTAACGAAACCCCTGAATTAATGCCCTTACCTATTAGTTTAGCCCATCGTTTCGCCCGTCGTTTAGCTGCGGTTCGTAAAACTGGCGATCTCGCTTATTTAAGACCCGATGGTAAGACTCAAGTCTCTATTGTCTATGAAGACGGGGTTCCTGTAGGTATTGATACCATTCTCGTCTCCACACAACACGATGAAACCATTGGTTCGATCACCGATAACGACGGGGTTCAAGCTAAAATTAAATCCGATCTCTGGGATGCAGTAGTTTTACCTGCTTTAGCTGACATCGATCTTAAACCCTCTCAAGAGACTCGTTTCCTAGTTAACCCTACCGGAAAGTTCGTCATTGGTGGTCCTCAAGGGGATGCTGGGTTGACCGGTCGTAAAATTATTGTAGATACCTACGGCGGTTATTCTCGTCACGGTGGTGGAGCATTTTCAGGCAAAGATCCCACTAAGGTTGATCGCTCTGCTGCTTATGCTTGTCGCTATGTGGCTAAAAATATTGTGGCCGCTGGTTTGGCAGATAAGTGTGAAGTCCAACTGAGTTATGCTATTGGGGTTGCTCGTCCTGTTAGTGTTTTAGTGGAAACCTTTGGTACTGGTAAGGTAGAAGAAACTAAGTTATTAAAGGCGGTTCAAGAACTGTTTGAGTTACGCCCTGCGGGTATTATTCAAACCCTTAACTTGCGTCAACTGCCTTATCAACGAGGTGGACGTTTCTATCAAGATGTGGCTGCTTATGGTCATTTTGGACGCAACGATCTTGATCTTCCTTGGGAAGCAACAGATAAGGCTGCCTTACTTAAGGATGCTTTATTGAGTGTGGGTGTTTAATCCTTAATCCTTAATGGTCGAATATATCTTGAGGGGAAAAGAATTATAGTCTTTTCCCCTCAATTTTTGTGTGTTTTTAGACCAGATCCGCTGATTATCGTAGAGTAATATTCTTTCTCCCCCTGCCTCCTCTGCTTACCCTGCTCCCTCTGCCTTCTTAATCTGATTGTCTTTACTTGATAACGATAGATGTACCTATAGGTTACTTATTCAACCAAAGAGTTTACTATAAGGAGAGAGGATACCTCAGTGCCTCATCTCATTGGCAACAGTTACACAGTCTCTTGTATAGTGTGAATGTCTTGTTGTCTGCAAACCTCCAATTCTTAGATTTTGAGAAGGATAAAGCGAATATGGAATCTAAAGTTCAAGACCAAACGACACCCAAAGACTTAATTGCAGAAGCCCCAGGAACCCTGACTAAAGCCCCTAGTATGGGAGATCAGCCTTGGCAAGAATGGTTAGCCCCTGCTGTAGAAATCCTGGCGAAAGTTCCTGAATATGTTGGACAATTCTTTAGCGAATATAAACAGCCTTTGACGACTCTAGGATTATTACTTTTAGCGATTATTAGCGTCAAAATTATTGTCGCTGTTTTAGGGGCGATCGATGATATCCCCCTTTTAGCTCCTCTACTAGAAATGGTTGGCTTAGGTTATAGTGCCTGGTTTGTTTGGCGTTATCTCTGGAAAGCTTCTAACCGCAAAGAGTTATTAACGGAATTCGATGCTATTAAAAATCAAATGTTTGGTGATAACGCCTAACTTTGACCTTGTTTAATCTTGATTTTAATCCCTCCGAACCCTAACAGTCGGAGGATTTTTTTGGTTAATAAAAGATTAACAAAGTATTATTAAAAACCCCAAAAAATTAACTTAAAATTTTTCAGTAGAACTTGGGAGGGTTATGAGCAATTAGCCTAACATGGTGAACACAACTAACATTTTTTCGCTTTCTTATGATCCTCTCGAAATACTTAAGACAAATACTGCAATTATCAGTTATCGTTGTTTGTCTATTAGTGGGATTTTCTAGCTCTGCCCAAGCCATGAGAATTGGTTTGAGTCTTTTAGGAACTTACGAAACAGGAATATTTGACGATAGCGCAGCAGAAATTCCTGCCTATGATCCCAATACTCGTCGCCTATTTGTCACCAATAGTGCTAACAATGGGGTTGACATCTTAGATATTAATAATCCAACTAACCCCACATTCATTGGTAATATTGCAGCACCTGGGGTTAATAGTGTGGCAGTTCAAAATGGTCTTGTAGCAATCGCTCAAGCAGCATCAGAAGTAACTGCTCCGGGGATCGTATCCTTCTTTGATACCAATGGAAACCCCATAAACACCGTTGGTGTCGGTTCATTACCAGATATGTTAACTTTCACTCCTGATGGTAGCAAAATTTTAGTAGCCAATGAAGGAGAACCCAATGAGCCGTACACGGTTGATCCAGAAGGCTCAATTAGTATCATTGATGTTGATACTTTGAATGTGATGACAGCCGGTTTTGGCGGATTTAACGATCAAATTGATGACTTAAGAGATCAAGGCGTAAGAATTTTTGGACCGAATGCAACGGTTGCACAAGATTTAGAACCAGAATTTATCACCGTATCGGCAGACTCTAGCACCGCTTGGGTCAGTTTACAGGAAAATAATGCCTTTGCGTTGGTAGATATTGCTAATGCTATGGTGACAGATATTATTCCTTTAGGTTTTAAGGATCATTCCTCACCCGAAAATGGCTTGGATGCAAGCGATCGTGATGGTGAGATTAACATTCAAAGCTATCCTAATCTCTTGGGAATGTATCAGCCCGATACTATCGATTCATACACAGTAGATGGCAAAACTTATATTGTCACTGCCAATGAAGGAGACGGTAGAGACTACGATGGTTTTAGCGAAGAAGAGAGAGTCGAAGACCTAACTTTAGATGGTGAAGCATTCGCCGATCCAGATATTCAAAATCAGGATCAATTAGGACGTTTAACCGTTACTAATACCCTTGGAGATACAGATAGTGATGACGACTTTGATCAACTTTATGCTTTTGGAAGTCGTTCTTTTAGCATTTGGGATGAAGACGGTAATTTAGTTTGGGATAGTGGAGACGACTTTGAGCGGCAAGTAGCTTTATTCTTACCTGAATTCTTTAATTCTGATAATGATGAAGCTACCTTTGACACCCGTAGTGATAACAGAGGACCTGAGCCAGAAGCCCTTTCTGTTGGGATGATTGGGGATCGAGTTTATGCTTTTGTTGGCTTAGAACGAGTTGGTGGGATTATGATTTACGATATTACCAACCCAAATCGCCCCTTTTTTGTTAGCTACAGCAATAATCGAGATTTTACTCAACCACCACAAACACCTGATGGTTTTAGCAATCCTTTAGCACTTGACTCAGGTCCTGAAGGTATCTTATTTATCACTAATGATGATAGTCCGATTCGGTCTGATTTATTAGTGGTTACCAACGAAGTGAGTGGGACAACGAGTATTTATGCTGTGTCTAAAGTCCCTGAACCAACTACCATTTTGGGTTTAATGATGGTTGGTTTAATCGGAAGTGTTAAAGCCTTGAAACGTCTTTAAAAGAGGCAGGAGTTGGACTGAACTGTTCTCCTAGAGGTAATCATCTATGCGGGCGCAACCTTTCTCAGCAACTCCTTTACTTGATACACAAAAATCATCCCTAACTATAATCTTTGAGTTGGCGGAGTGTTCAAGGAAACATCTTCGAGGGTACAACCCTAGAGGATGTTTTCTGGCCTAGGATTGCACTTATCTAGAACACATTAAAAAGATGAGGAAGTCTCCCAGAGAGGGAAATTTGTCGGCAATTTACTCACATCAGCAGTCTCAAACCCTCTTTAAAAAATCATAACTCCGAACTCCGAACTTAAATTGTTACTTTTTTAGGCATCTCAGGGCACTCTAAAACTGTAGTCTTTCCGATTGATAATACATAGGAGGAACAGTTGTGGATCAGCAAAAAATACTGGGCTATTTTATTGAAGAAGCTAAAGAACATTTAGAAATCTTAGAAGCAGGCCTTTTAGAGTTATCGGTTGTGGTTGAAGATCAAGAACGACTCAATGAAATGTTTCGCGCTGCCCACTCTATCAAGGGAGGGGCGGCTATGTTGGGTTATGGTAGTATTCAAAAAATTGCGCACCGTTTAGAAGATTCCTTTAAAATTCTCCGAGAAAATAGTGTTCGTGCTGATCAGAAATTAGAATCTCTTTTCTTAAAAGGGTACGATGTTTTACAGAATTTAATTGAAAAACTCCAAGGAACTTTCGGACTTAATGCGGAAGAAGCTGACCAAATTGTTAACCAATCAGAACCGTTTTTTGTTGAACTTCAAAATTATCTCAATCAAATTCTTGAACAAGAAACCACCGTCGGTAATGAGGATAGTTTTGCAACAGTTAGAGAGTTACTTAAACAAATGTTATCCTTATTCCAAGAACAAGATAATGATCAAAATCGCCAAAAAATGCAAGAAATTTGTAGTAAAATTGGTAAACTATTTCCCAGGATAAAGGAATGGCAAAAGTTAACCGAAAATGCCTCGAATGCCATTGCTAACTCTCAACATTCGTATAGCACCCTCGCTCCTGTAATTATTAAAGAATTAAAGCAAAATAGTGATTATATTGAACTCAAACAAGAAGATAAAATAAACTCTAGTGAAGCTTTAGAACAATTGGCATCTGCGCAGCTACCTTATGTATTAATAAGTTTAGATCCTAACCACATTACTGAAACTTTACGCAAGGTTTTAAGCCATCAACAGTTATCTCAAGTTGCCCAAGGGTTAACGTGATTGCGATTTTGAATAATTACGCATCAAAAAGGGAATTATTGACAGAAAAAATAGGAAGCCCAAGGCCAAGAAAAAAGAAAGGCGATCGCTTCCTGATAGTGCATCTATTCCACTAACTCCTAACCAGGTATAAGCGAAGGTTCCTGGAATGATTCCGATGAAAGTTCCTAAAGTATAAGATAGCCAATTAATAGAGGTTAATCCAAACAGAAAATTAACGATATTAAAAGGAGAAATGGGGGCAAATCTTACTAATAAAACAAACCTCATTGGTTGCTCTAATATAGCTGTTTGAAATTGGCTCAGTTTGTCTCTTTTATTAAATCGTTTCTGAATATAATCTTTGAAGCAGTAACGTGCTGATAAAAATGCCCCTAATGCTCCTACTGTTGCCCCAATTACAGACCAAAATGTTCCCCAAAAAAGACCAAATAATATTCCACCAACAATGGTTAAAATGGTTCCAGGAATACCAATAACCGTCAAAACAATATAGGCGACTATAAATATAGGAATCGTACAACATTGATAAGTTTTTATAAAATCAACCCAGAAATTACTATCAAAAAATATGTTTAGTTTTCCTAGGCAAAATAAACTAATCACTAATGATAGGGTAGCAAGAAACAAAAATTTAGCAGTTTTATGAACAGTAGAATTCTTATTTACAGGAGTTTGAGGTTTTGCGGGTTTGAGTTGAGTTTTCATAATCAGCCGTTGATTAGAGACTTAAGGATTTTCAAGTTGATTGTTTAAGGCTTTCTTGGCTATTTTCGTAACATAAACAGTGACTAAGACAGTGGCAATTAATCCTATAATATATAATCCCCATTCTAAAGGGGTTTTTTCTCTTCCTCCTGCTCCTAAAGTGGCAATATTTCCGATTAAAGAACCTATATAGACATACATAATAGTGCCCGGCATCATACCAATCCATGATGCCAAAATATAGTCTTTTAAAGACACTTGAGTTATGCCAAAAGCATAGTTTAAAATTACAAAAGGAAACACGGGAGATAATCGAGTTAAACCAACAATTTTCCAACCTTCTTTGGCGACGGCATCATCAACAGCCTGAAATTTTGGATATTTTTTTATTTGTTCAGAAACCCATCCCCTCATTAAATAACGTCCAATTAAAAAGGCAAAAGTTGCTCCCAATACAGAAGCAATAGACACCAAAATACACCCTTTAACTACATCAAAAATTGCCCCTGCGCCTAGGGTTAAAATTGCCCCAGAAATTAAAAATACTGCTGCTAAAACATAAACAATAATAAACGCAAAATAACCAATAGTTCCTAAACTATCTATCCATCGTAAAATATTTTGTAAGGTTTCATTGATATTAAATGATTGAGCAATACCTAACTGTTTTGCTACAATAATGAGACTAGCAATTAACACAGCAATCCCTCCGAATTTTATCAGTAACTGAGTGATTTTTGTACTTTTAAACATGGTTTTATTCTCAATTAATTAAACTAATGAGCCTCCACAACTAGAACCACTTCCTGCGGTACATCCATAGCAATAAGCGGCGGTTTTCACTTCTTTAATAATGTCTAAGTTCCCCAGTTTTAATAATCTGTCAAGGGTTAATTTTTCTCCATTGGCTAAAGTAGCTGGTATGTTTTCCATTTGATTAAAATCACAATCATAGATATTACCTAAATAATCAACCGATAGTTGATTACGACACATAAGATGATCAATAGTTCCTGGGTTATAATGAGACTCTAAAAATTTCAGATAGGAAACATATAATTGTTTATTTTGTAAATAATATTTGGTTCTTCCTATAGGAATATTCGTAATAGTAAAAAGTTGATTAAAAACAATCTCAAAATTGTCTTGAAGAAAGTGTTTATAATCTTTTTGTAAATTTTTTTGATTGGGAGCTAAAGAAAAATCATTATTTTTAGGAATTGGTGGATTATAGACTAAGTCTAAGATAAGCTGAGGATCACTGCCATAGCCCAATTGATTGAGTTTTTGAATAGCTTTAATCGACGCATTATAAACACCTTTTCCTCTTTGTTTATCTACATTATCTTCTAAATAACAAGGCAAAGAAGCAACTACTCTTAATTTATTTTTAGCAAAATATTCAGGTAAATATTCAAAACCATCCTCAAAAAAAATCGTTAAATTAGAACGAATAATGACTTCTTTTTTCACTTTTCTAGCTGCTTCAACTAGGAGATTAAAACCATAATTCATTTCTGGCGCACCTCCCGTTAGATCAACTGTTTCAATCTGAGGAAAACTGTTAATAATGTCAATTAATTTTTGACAAATTTCGGGGCATAATTCTTCTGTTCTTTTAGGGCTTGCTTCTACATGACAATGATTACAAGCAAGATTACAACGTTTCCCTAAGTTAATTTGCAATATGGTGATTTTTTGTTTAGTTAACGGTTGTTCTGTTTTCTGATTAAAGGGTATTATTTCCCTGGTATTGGTAATAACCATTAGTTCAGTTTCTCCTCGTTATCTTTGGGTAGATTAAAAGTAGGGTGAGCCAATATCCTCTTGAAATTCCTAGACTATAACAAGCCCCATTATTGTTGAGGTTTAGCTCACCCAAAAATAGGATAGACTTAACAACATTCTCCAGGAGTACAACAGTCCATAGTTTCTGTCGTTTGAGTCAAATTATAATTCGTTCCTTTAGTTTCTTTAGCATGACGAATTGCTTTATTTTTACAACTGAATTCTGTGGCTTCTTCCAAGGGAATTTCTTGATAAGGTGGCAGTCCAATGATATCTTTTTGATAAGGACTTTCTGCATAGGTTAAAATCTGATAAGTTTTATCACAAACCGCCATTCTTTCCCCTCGACAAAAGATATGACCATCATCATCTTGTACTTGTTTCCAAGGACCTTTATAAATGATAGATTGTTTTCTTTCTAAACAAGGTCCTTCTTTTCCTTTATAAGCTCGAACCGTCAAAGAACGAAATTCAATACCATCAATAACTTGCCAAGGTTGTTCCTCTCTTTTAAGGATTTCTACTCCATAAAAACCAACATCTTCAAACATTCTCAAAAACTCATCTTCACGGAATGCTCCAGCAATACAACCACTCCATAAATCAGGATCATTTAATATATCTGGTGTGGCATCTTCATCACAAACAATGTCAGAAATAACAGCCCTTCCTCCTCGTTTTAAAACTCGATGAATTTCATTAAATAACTTTTGTTTATCCTCTGGGCGCACCAAATTTAAAACACAGTTAGAAATGACAACATCCACACTATTATCTGCTATTAAAGGCGATACTTCACGCAGGCGATCACATTCATTTTCAAAGCGACTTAAATCCTCTACTGACTTAATGGGATGCTGAGATAACCAACTTTCGATTAGTTCTAGATCAAGGGTTAAATCTTGTATTTTTCCCTTGACAAATTTGGTGTTAAAAGCTCCAATTTTTTCAGCAATGTCTTGTTGATATTTACGGGCTATTTTCAACATCTCATCGTTAAAATCAACGCCGATAACCTTGCCTTTTTTGCCCACCTTTTGGGCCAATATATAGCAATTTTTTCCAGTTCCTGATCCTAAATCTAAAACTGTTTCTCCCTCAGAAATATAACGGGTTGGATCACCACAACCATAATCTTTTTCAATGATTTCTTGAGGTAAAATATCTAAATAGTTACCTTCATATTCTGTGGGACAACATAAACTAGGTTGTTGAACCTTTGCCCCTTCTTGATAACGATCAAGAACCGTTTTTTCAATGTCATAACTAGGAGAATTAACAGATTGGGATGTTACCATATTTAACCCTAAAATACCTCAGATTTAGTAAACTAGAGAATAGAAGTGAGTCAGAATGCTCAAAGCACTTTTTCACTTTATCAGGAAATGCTATGGATTGTATTATCATTAAAAGGAAAAGAAGTGAAAATTTCCTGAGATTTCTCTGAACTTTACTTAAGATATCATCTATTCGCTATCCATCACTAACTATGTCTGAGTCTTTTATCCCAGAAACAAACCCTGACTTGTCTGAAATATTAGCTGATTTACAGTCATTAAAAGATAAAGTAGCTGATTTAGAAGAAAAACTTAAATTAGTTTCAGATATCGATAGATATAGTCAATTACAGCAACTTTTAAAGACAGGCAACTTTCAAGAAGCAGATCAAGAAACTACGAGGGTAATCCTTGACGCAGTCAACCGCAGTAGGGACAATCTAACCCCCGATGATATGAAAAAGCTGCCCTGCAATATTCTGCAAGTGATTGATAGACTATGGCGAGACTATAGCGGCGCTCGCTTTGGGTTTAGTATTCAGTTGCGTCTTTATTACGAGGTGGGAGGGAGTATCGATACCTTACGCAGTCAAAATATGGATGTCTTAGGAAAATACGGCGATCGTGTTGGCTGGCGTAAGGAAGGACAATGGCAAGGGGGTAATTATCATACTTTCGATTTTACCCTATCTGCTCCAGAAGGATGTTTTCCAGCAATTTGGTGGAAGTCTCCTTATGGGTTTAAAATGGCAACTTTTTGTTTTATGCGTTTAATTGAATGTGAGTTAGTGCAATGAAAAATATTCTTAAAATTCTAATTATTTTTGCTTGTTTCTATTATCCAATCGGACAAACTTTAGCACAGGGTCGCTTTGACCGTCCTAATTTCTTTCGAGATGGTCAACGCTTGATGGATCAAGAGATTCAAAGATTACAACAACAATCTGAGACCAGTAATATTGAACATCCGTCTCAACTTTTAACCATTGATACGGGAGAACTTCGTTGGCAAAAATTATTGTTTCGAGATGGTAATTTTTCTGTTTGGATACCTCAAGGAATACAGAGTAATGAAACGGTTAACATTAGTTTAGGAGAAAATAATTTATCTTTTGAAGTGTTAGCCAGTCATCCCCAGAATTACCGTTTTGTAGCTGCTTATTCTGATATTTTAAATAGAGATCAAATCATCAATCCAGAGGAATTGCTGATTCAAGTAAGAGATGGGATTGTTCAGGAAACTAATTTTACATTAATGACCGATGAATCCTTTACTTGGCAACAGTATCGGGGGAGAAACTTAACGATGAAAGATGAGGATGAGTTGATTAGTTTTCGGGTTTATTTAATTGATAATAGAGTCTATGTTTTAGCAGGAGGTCAAAAGAATCAAACGGCAAACGTTCCGGAAATAATTGTTAGTTTTTTTGATTCTTTTCGTCTTCTTTAAGCTTTGATATTTTAAGCACTAAATTAATATCAAATAATCAAGTAAGGGTTGATTTTTGCGTTTCTTCCTCTAGAAGCCTATAGTGGTTTAGCTATTTTAGCAACTAAACAAAAAAAATATCTCGATAAAGCTTTCATGCGAAGATTTCGCTTTATTATTGATTTTACCTTCCCTTCAACAGAGGTTGGTAAACAACTTTGGCAAAAAGTTTTCCCCCACAATCTCCTGTTGAAAACTTAGATTATCAATCTTTAAGTAAGATGGTTTTAAGTTATGGAAACATTCAAACTATTGCTATTGACGGGGTGACAAGAGTTGGAAAAGGCTCACCGTGAGGGATTTAGAGATCGGCGATCGCTAAAAAAAAGAATTTCGCCTGACCGAGAAACAGTACAAATAGTCT
>JASJEA010000242.1 GCA_030064935.1 Crocosphaera sp.
CCAACCCATATTAGTTAAATAACTTTTTCGCATTGTATCAGGTGTAATATACCACAAATATTCTGCTTTATCTTTACTCAATTCTATTAATCTTTTTTCAACTCTATAATAAATATAAATTCCAATCATTTTATTCTTTTGTATCGAAAATAATGATCGATAAATCAAATATAAACTTAAACCTGGGATTAACCAATTCAAAATAACAATACTGGGTACAATACCTTGTTTTTCAATCGTTTCTCCATCGATCGCTCTTGTGATTTTTAAAAAGTATTTAGGGTTTTTTGATTTACCTCTAATGAGCACTTCTGCTGTCTCAATATCAAATTTATTAGGCTCTAAACCATTATCTATATATTCTTGATTAATGATTTCTTTTATCTCTACAAGAGTTTCTTCAATTGTTTTTTTATTTGTATTTGAATCAATTTTTTCTAAAACTTCTCGTAATTTAATCGGTGGTGTTTCTATTACTGTTAATTGTTGTTTTTCGTGTTCATTATCTATTTTATAATTTACATTATCGATGCTTATAAATGCTTGTTTTTGTTTAAAAATATCGCTAATTTTTTCTAATTGTAATGGCATTTCTATAATAGTATTTTCTACTGTTAAGAAATCTGCTAATGGAGCTAAACCTAATGATGCGATAGTAAAGATAGCAGCTAAACCTAATAAGATTAATTGACTCAATTCCGACTGATTTTGTAATATTTCAGCCCTTAATGTTTCATACTCTTTTAAAGTAATTTCTATTGCCTTATCTATATTTAATAGTTTGAAGAATTTTTTTGAATGTCCAAAAGGACTTAATTCTTCGATTAACCTCGGAACTTTATCATTAACAGCAACATCTCCATCAGTTCTAATTGACTCTACTTTTTGGCCCAGGAAACTTTCACCGTTTTGGTAAAACCAATATTCTATCCACATATCTTGAAGACATTGTAAAGCTTTTTGTGGATCAAGATTACAAAAATAAATAAATTTTTCTAGAGAGTAAATTGGTATCCATTGACCGTTATTATTCCACCAAAATGGTTCTTTCATCTTTGTATTCTGTTTTTGCTTTTTTAAACAATAATCTTCAATTATACAAGACTTAGTTGAATTCTAATATAGTATTACTAATGGAGCAAAGATAAAATCTGATATAAAATAAAAGTATTATTGTAGACTGATAATTTTTACAAGTTTTCTTAAAAATATAATTTTATATCAATCTCGGCTTATGATAGCATGACAAGTTCTCATTTAAGAGAAAAATCCTACTATTTTCAATCAATTAGAAAACAGTAGGACTTAAAGTTAAAGAGATATTAGTCTGTTACATTCAGTAGATGGTTATAAATAAAAGTAAGGTAGGCAATGTTAATAAAAAGCTGATCAACTTTGTTAATAAACTATTTTCAACATTGCCCACCCTACACTTTTACGGGTTTAATTATGCTCACCTACTTAGTGGGAGAATGAAGTGAAAAACTTAATCATTATCTACTTGAGATAACTCAAATTGAACATTAGATAAATAAGTCGAGTTATTAAGAGTTCCAGAGGATAAACGCCCTGCTTCCACAGCAGCTTGAACTAAAGATTCAGCATTAACTTTACCCGATTTAATCGCTAAACTAAATCCAACATGACTGGGAATTCCTTGTTCGCTAAAAGTGCCACCTCTTCCATGACTCACTAAGTTAATAGGGGATAAATAAGAAATTTGATTTTGTTGTAGAGTAGAATTCACTGCCACAATTTCATTTGCATTAACAGGAGTGAAAAAACTACCTAAAACGAGAGAAGATAAACCAGTAATAATAAAACCTTTCATGATTAAGAACTCCATTACTTTGTTTCGTTATTCTTAGTATGGGGGAGTTGTCTGAAAAGGCTCTGACTGAATTCTAAGTTAAAAATAAGAGTTCCTTAAGTTATCTGAGAATTGGATGATATTTTATCAACGGAGAATGGGAAATGGATAATGGATAATGAATAATTAGTTATAGTCATTTCAAATACGTTTGAGACACAAGAGTGTGAGCATCTTGCTTACTATGCTAACAATAAGGAAGGGAGGTTTTGTCTCATATTTATTTGTATAGCAATAAAAAACCCCCCAAATGGGAGGAAACAATGACTTAATTTCAGTATTTAATCTACTTTAGTTCACAAGAATCACGATAACACCAGCGTAGTAAGGTAACACCAATAGCAAACTTGACCACTTCTAACACCCAATAACTCCAATGAAGGGAAATCATAGCAGACGGCATAATATCGGTTGCTTCAAAAGGATTGATTTCTAAACCAAAGGCACTTAATTCTGGGGTTAAAAAATAAGTGTAAATTAAAGCAATACCGAGTAAAACACTGGCCAAACCGATAGACCAACGTTCTTGAAGATGAATAAGAAGATGATGGCGACGGAAAATTAGAAATCCCGTTAAAACAAGGGAAGCACAAACTAATTCAATGCGGTTGAATAATCCAAAAATAATATAACCCGCACTGGCAAACCCACCCTCATTCATCATGCCCGATAAGGATAAACCAGGAATGACAACACAATCTAGAATAATACTACTACTTAGCCAGAAACCAAGGGCAAACATAACAACGGTTGTCCAGCTAAGAAACTTCCAACGACGATTCGATAAGGCATTCATTTCAGAATTTGCTCCTTTACTGTCCCATCTGTATTATGAAAGGAAATGAGGAGTAACTCACAGGTTTTGATAAATTTCTTTACGAAAAAAATGAACTTTTTTGAATTAAGCGAAATATTCTTAAGGTATAATTAAGCCCAGCGCAAATAAAATGCCACTAAGAAAATGTAGTCTCACAGCGATAAATTTACAATTGCTGACTTGATTAGGTTGATCATGATTTTTTTGAACATGGGTAACTAATTGATAGGCAATGGGAACACTGAGAAAAACCAAACAAGTCCAAACTGGGAAAACTCTCAACAGAGAAAAGACTGCAATTAAAGCAAAGAAGAAAAGGGTTGTTATTGTTAATACTTGAGCTCCAAGTTTGGTTCCTAAACGAACAATAGGAGATTTTTTCCCCGCAGCAATATCATCAGAAACTTGATGAAAATGAGAACAAAATAAAATGATTGATGTGCTCATACCAATGAGGGTTCCAGAAGGTAAAATAGACCAAGAAAATGCTTGAGTTTGTGAATAGTAAGCAGCAGCTATCGCCATTGGACCAAAGGTAAAAAAGCAAATAATTTCCCCTAACCCTTGATAACCGAAACGAAAGGGAGGACCTTGATAACTATAACCCAAGGCACAACAGAATAGGATAATAATTAAAACCGTTATATCTTTTTGCCACCAAGCAATGAGAAAAATGCCTAATATTCCTATGGTTAAGAAAATATTAGCTAACCAAAACATTAAAGATTTATTTCCTGTTAAATTGACGATAGAATGAGCCTTATTTTTATCAATTCCTGTTTCAGAATCAAAGACATCATTACTAATATTTAGCCAAGCAATAATCAAAATAGCAGATGTCAAGAAGGTGGCAAAAATTTTGGCATCCCATATCTGTGTTTCTCCAAAGGCTGTAGCAGTGCCAACAGTAATGGGTATAATAGCAACGCTATACATGGGGGGTTTAATGGCAGCAAGCCACAATTTTCGTTTTGATGATGGTATAGTGGAGGTTGTCGTCATAAAATTCTGGTTGGGAATATTCTCTATGATATGATCCTCAAAAGAAGCCCAATCAACGGTATGGATAATATTCAAGACATACCATTAATATCGGTCTAAAGTGAAACAAATTATAAATAACTTTACGATGTCTGTTGCTACACGGGTCATTCCTGATACCATAAATATCGGGTATGATCGATGTCGTCTTGAACAATTGCTTTTTGGTTATCAAACCAGATTAAACAAGGCAAACGAGTCGATGACGGTTAGTTTATCACAAAAAATTGATAGGGTTGCTCCCTTATCTGTTTTACAATTTTTGCTAGATGGAAAATCATCTTATTTGTCTAAGAATGAAGTTTATTTTTATTGGGAAGATCAGAAAAATAATCAAGCTATTTTAGGGTACGGAATTACCCAGTCTTTTGAGATTAATACGGCGGATAGATTCATCAAGTCTCAACAGTTTGTCAAGGAGTGTTTTGATAATATCATTCAAGTAGGTAATAGTCATTTAGAGGAGGTTTCTCCTCATATTTTTTGTGGCTTTACCTTTTTCCCTGAAACGAATTATAATAACTTTCCTTTTCCTTCTGCTTTATGTTTTTTGCCTAAAATACAGTTGGTTAATCGCAATAAGGATTGTTATTTAACTTTTAATATTTTAATTACTCGAAAAACCAATGTATATCAGGTATCTGAAAATATTATTGCTAAAATTCAATCTATTTCGAGTTTAAAACATGAAGAAAACATAACAATTGAAGAAACAAAAGTTAATCGAATTAATATCAATCAACAGACAAAAGATAAATTTAAAGCTTCCGTTACCTCAGTGTTAAAATCCATTCAATCTAATCGTTTTCAAAAATTAGTTTTGGCCAATGCTTTTGATTTAAGTAATTCTCGAAGTTTTTCGGTGATTAAATGTTTAAAAAATTTACGAATTTATCATCCTGATTGTTATCTTTTTGCCATGAATAATGGCAAGAACAATTGTTTTATTGGGGCCAGTCCCGAACGATTAATTAGTATTAATAATAATCAGTTAATTACAGATGCTTTAGCAGGTTCTTCTCGAAGAGGCAAAACAGCATCAGAAGACCATTACTTTGCACAAAAGCTTTTAAAAAGCAGTAAGGAAAGAAGGGAACATCAGGTTGTTATTGAATATATTATCGAAGGTTTAATTAACCTAGGATTAACCCCATACATCTCTCCCCTAAAAATCTTAAAACTTTCCAATATTCAACACTTATGGACTCCAATTTATACAGAAATAAATGCCGATATTAATCCCTTAGAAGTAGTAGCAAGACTACATCCGACTCCTGCGGTTTCTGGTTTTCCTAAAGGAATTACTTGTCAAGAAATTAAACGTTATGAAACCTTTGAAAGGGGCTTTTATGCTGCCCCCTTGGGTTGGATTAATTATGATGGCAATAGTGAGTTTATTGTGGGCATTCGTTCTGCTTTGATTTCTGGCAATTATGCTAGATTATATGCAGGAGCAGGTATTGTAGAAGGTTCAGAACCAGAAAAAGAATTAGCAGAAATTGAGCTCAAATTTCAAGGGCTACTCAAAGCATTATCCAGTTAAATATTCTCTGAGATTAACCACATTGCCAATAATAGCAATGGCAGGTGCTTGGAACTGTTCTTGCTCAACTTGTTGCATAATAGTCTCTAAAGTGCCAATTAACTGTTCTTGATCAGGGCAAGTTCCCCAACGAACTAAAGCGATGGGGGTTTCAGGCGTTAGTCCTCCGAGTTGCAATTGAGTGATAATATTGCTTAGGTTATGAACTCCCATGTAGATGACAATGGTTTGGGACCCTTGGGCGATCGCTTGCCAATTGATCTGGGGTCGATATTTACCCACCGCTTCATGCCCGGTGACAAACGTAACCGAAGAACTATATCCCCGATGGGTAATAGGAATACCTGCATAGGCAGGAACGGCAACCCCCGCAGTGATACCAGGAACCACCTCTACAGGAATACCCGCTTGAATTAAGTCTTCCATTTCTTCTCCCCCGCGACCAAATACAAAGGGATCACCCCCTTTAAGTCGAACTACCACGGGATAATGTTGCGCTTTCTCGATTAAAATTTGAGTAGTTTCTGCCTGCATTTTGGAATGTCGGCCTCGGCGTTTTCCAGCATCAATTTTGATAGCATTATTGCCGATCATATCCAGGATAGGAGAACTAACTAGGGCATCATAAACCACCACGTCAGCGTGTTCAAGCAAGGTTTTACCTTTAAGAGTCATTAGCCCCGGATCACCGGGACCTGCCCCCACTAAATACACTTTTCCTAAACAGGTTGAGTTTATGTTTTGCGTCATTGGATTATTTCCTTTACCATCAATTGAGCGATATCTGGCGTTGCTCCTAGGGGTTGTCCTAAGTTAAGTTGAATCCGGGGGAAACTATCCTTCAATTTTTGAACTCGTTGGTTGATAGCAGTGGTGATGCCTCCTGTAAAGAGAAAATAAGGCAGAATAGTAATCTGGGTTTTCCCCTGTTCAACAAGATGAGAAACTTGTTCTTCTAAACTTGGAGCAATACTCCAGTAAGCCAATCTAGCATCGAGTTTGTCAGCGATAGCTTCTAGAGAATTGTTTCCTCCTGGAAAACGACTTCCATGAGAGATAATAATTCTAGCGTCTTGGGGAGATGAGGAGAACTGGTGCGATAAAATCTTAACTAACCCTTTATAACTTCCTAGATGAGGACAAAGTTCTAAGTTGATTCTATTTGAGACCTTTTGTTGGGCTATGGCTATTTCTCTGGGAATGTCTTCTCTGACATGAACTCCTGCCAAGAGAAATAAGGGAATAATTTTTAGGGTTTTAATCCCCATGCTGGCTATCTTAGGGGCGAGTTTGGTTATTTTTTCCGATAATGACAGCGCGGATAATTCTAGGGTGGCGGTTTGGACGATGGTTACAGGCGATTGTACTGCACAATCATGGGTTTTCCCATAATGAAAATAACTTTCTGTTTGGGTTTTCTGTTCAATATGTTGTTCTACTAAATAGGATAATCTTTCCAAGGCAATTTGAGGCCGTGGATCACGGCTACCATGGGCAACTAGAAGATAGGCATATGTGGTCAACATTGTTTTATCCTCCACTATAGCTTAAATCTCGAAATTGACCTGCAAGATTTCCGGCATAAACTAAGTCGTAGCTTAGTGGACAAAAACCAAGTCATTATTGTAGAAAATCTAGCAGTTAAAAACATGATGCAAAATCATAAACTAGCCCAAGCCATTCATCAAGTCGGATGGGAAATGTTTATGACCATGCTCAAATATAAAGCAGAACAGGAAGGAAAAGTATATCAAGAAGTTGATAGGTTCTTTCCCAGTTCTAAGACTTGTCATGTCTGCTTAAATGAAGTTAGGTAGTTTACCTCTTGATGTCAGAAGGTGGACTTGTGAAAACTGTCAAACAAAACATGATAGGGACATTAATGCTTCAATTAACCTTCGAGATGAAGGGCTACGAATTCTAACCTCTGGAACGGGGGATAAAGCCTATTGTCCAGATGTAAGACGTGGTAGAGGAGGACGCAAGAAATCCACTACACCGCTATCTGTTGGGTAGGAAGCCCACACCGTAATCTTTGATTCGGTGT
>JASJEA010000036.1 GCA_030064935.1 Crocosphaera sp.
CCATCTGGAGTTACACATACTCCATTTACTGAGTCATTATGACCCGTCAAGGTCAAGAGTTGTTCTCCTGTGAGTAAATCCCAGAGTTTCAGGGTTTCGTCAGCAGAAGCAGAAACCACTTTTAAACCATCTGGGGTCACACATACTCCATTTACTGAGTCATTATGACCCGTCAAGGTCAAGAGTTCCTTACCTGTGAGTAAATCCCACAATTTCAGGGTTTTGTCATCAGAAGCAGAAACCACTTTTAACCCATCTGGGGTCACACATACTGCATTTACTGAGTGATTATGACCGATGAACGTATGAATGAGAGGACTATTAGGAGTGGTTAAGCTGGAAGTTAGAGGACGGAACCAAATCCTATTGCGGTTGCTATCTTTTGCATCGTTCAACAATCTATTAATATCTGGACCATTAAATCCCAGTAATCTTCCCCATAATTGTCCTGCTAACTGAGTTGGATCTTCCTTTAAAATATGAGAGGATAATTGTAAAGTTCGTTGAATGTATTTAAGGGTTTTCAGTTCTTCAGAGTTAAGAGTTTCTTCTGCTACACTATCAATTAAATTATAATCTCTAATTAATGGTTCTATCCCAAAGTTAGGATGATTGATTTTGAGAGAAATGAAATCAAAATTAGTTAATTTTAGATAATATTGTTCGCTGTTTCCAGCTTTGAGTTGTACTTCTGGAAACTGACCCAAAAAAAAGCGTTTAAATTCAGCATTTTTTGTCGCTAACTGAGTCGCTATTTTTCCCATTGTTTCATGTCTTCTCCTTAATCAATAAATTATCATCTGTAGGGTGGGCAAATTATAAAATTCTTTCAAGTTATTAAGAGATGTGTTGATTTTGCCCACCTTACTTCTATTGATTTCATTTCTTCTCCTTGGTCAAAATACAATTTAATTCACAGGATTTTATTGGAAATGCTTTTAATACTATTAAACCCCTACAATGGTTGTATTACTTAAGACATTCCTTGTAATAAATACTCAGACATTTTTTGATTAACTTCTTTAAATAACCTCCTTCCTTCACTCAGTTTACCCTTACTTTCAAGAAATTCTAAAAAACTACTATGATATATCCTATAGTAAATTTTTCCTTCTGTTTTTTCTTGTCTTCTTGTTAGATACTCAAACCAATCCTTATTTTCTAAGACAGAAATAACATCATATTCATCTAATTCTAAAATATCAGCAATCATCTGTGCAGAAATTTCATCATGTCTTCGGACTAAAACATAGAATATTTTAACGTTATCGTTATTTTTTTCTTCTTCCATATTCATGTGTTGCCAATGAGTTTCATAATATGATTGTAACCCTCCAGGTAAACCTTGTAAAGTTAAATCATTATATTTTTCTTCAGCTACCCAAGGTAAAACATAACGTAAATACATGAAATTATTTTCACTTTTCTTTGCTAATTGTTCAATAAAAGTTAACTTGTTAATCTCCCTGTCATCAAGCCATTTTTGTAATTTATCTTTATATTCTTGGTCCTCTTCTAAAAATAAGTTGATATATTTTTTAACATCTTTTTCACTGAATATCTGATATTTATCCTCTTTTAGATCCAAAGTTTCATAAGGGGTATCGGGAGAAACCATTAACCGTCGATTTTGCTTATTATAACGTCGTCTCGTCAGGAAAAAATACACACCATTGGGGAGATTATAAGGTAAATCTAATAGATTTTCATCCCCTTCTTGTTCAACTTCATCCAAAGCATCAACGACAATAATTAATTTTTCTGTTTCGGATAATTTTTCACTAGCTTTTTGTAACAAGATTAGTAAATCATTATTTTCCTGATTGGGTAATCCATAACGTTTAGTTAGTTGTTGTCTAATACTACTCAAAAATTTGTCAGGCTTATTGTTTCCCTCGGCAAAAATATTGAAGTAACAAGGAACTTTATTATCCCAAACATACTTAGCAGCAATGGCACTTTTTCCCATACCTGCATCCCCAATAACGGTAAAATATCCTTTACTTTTCCTTTTTATAAAGTCATCAAACGCTTCAAACACAAATTCTCTACCACAAAATAGGCGTATTTTTTCCTCAACTAAAGCCTTGAATTTATTAGGAATATACTCAAAATTTTCATCAGAATCTACCTGTTTATTTTTCAAATTAGCTGCCTTATTATTAAACTGCTTGATAGGAGAAATATTTGACTTTTTTTCAGTTTGTATATTCCCATCAAATCTTTCAAAGATAGTATCTCTAGGATCTACTTTTCTTAATCTACTAGAAGATGGATCTTTTAACTCGCCATATTGAGACTGATTTTGCGATGATGAGTCTTCAATGTTAGACTTATACGGATCTTGATTAGGGTTATTAGACATGATTGAAAATTCAGAAAAAGAAGGGAATACTGAGTTAATTTACAGTTATACAGAAGAACGGCTAAAGACGCAAAGTGAAAGTCTAAATAGATTAGATACAAAGTCAAGTGCATTTTTAGCTTTTACTGGTATTCTAGTTAGATTTGCTAATTCATCAGTAGAATCAACTGTTAAGGGATGGCAGTGTTACTCTTGCATTTTACTAGAGATTCTAGCATATATTTCCTTGGGTTTGGCTGCATTATTTTTATGTCTTGGTTTAACAGCAAGGTTTACAGGAACTGTTATTTCACCAAAAGCACTCATGGAAAATAAATGGTATTTTGCACCTAAAAGTGAGATGTCAGACTATATTATTAGTGCCTGGGCTCAAGCTCAAGAAGAGTATGAACGAATTGGTTCTTATAAAAGTAAAAATCTTAATTTTGGTGTCATCCTAATTGCTGTTGCGTTAATTTGTATTATTTTTAACGCTTTGATTAGCATAGTATGGGGAACAAATTAAAGAGAAAAATCTCTGTAAAATCACAATATTTTGATAGCCAAGTAATTTTATCAAGGAAGTTTTAAAGATATAGATTACCTTACCTAGTTTATTTAAAGATTTCTTACTATTAACTCTAAGGAAAATCCCTAAAATGATACAATGCACATGACTTTAAATAGTATTCAGGTAAGACTATCGTGGTTCAATTATCCGCCTCACCACCTCAAACCCAGTCCCCACCAACCGAAATCGCAGCCTTAAAAGACTGGTTAGCTACCATTGCCCAACGCATTATAACAGGCGAGAGCCTCACAAAAACTGAAGCCTTAACCCTCACAAAAATAGAAGGCCAAGAAAACATACTACTACTTTGTGAAGCAGCCGATAACATTCGTCAAGCCTGTTGCGGAAACGTTGTCGATTTATGTAGTATTATTAATGTAAAATCCGGCAACTGTTCCGAAAATTGTCAATTTTGCTCCCAGTCTGTGCATCATCAAGGGGAAAATAGCCCCATCTATAGCCTAAAATCTTCTCAGGAAATACTCAAACAGGCAAAAGCAGCCGAAGCAGCCGGGGCAAAACGCTTCTGTTTAGTGAGTCAAGGGCGCGGTCCTAAATACAATAGTCCCAAATCAACAGAATTTGCACAAATACTCGAAACTGTCCGACAAATTACCAGCGAAACCAAGATTAAACCCTGTTGCGCTCTAGGAGAAGTTACCCTAGAACAAGCAGAAGCATTGAAAGAAGCAGGGGTTAGCCGTTATAACCATAACTTAGAAGCATCAGAAAACTTTTACACAGACATCGTTTCTACCCATTCCTGGGGAGATCGTGTCGAAACCGTTAAAAACCTCAAAAAAGCAGGAATACAAGCCTGTACAGGCGGAATAATGGGCATGGGAGAGACCTGGGAAGATAGGGTAGACCTCGCCATCTCCTTACGAGACTTAGAAGTGGACTCCGTTCCCATTAACCTCCTCAACCCCAGACAAGGAACCCCATTAGGACACTTACCCAAATTAGATGTATTCGACGCATTAAAAGCGATCGCCATCTTCCGTTTTATCCTCCCCCAACAAATCTTACGCTACGCTGGTGGAAGAGAAGCCATCATGGGAGAATTTCAAAATCTTGGGTTAAAATCAGGAATTAATGCCATGTTGATCGGTCATTATTTGACCACCTTGGGACAACCTCCAGAAAAAGATCACGCTATGCTAGAATCTTTAGGATTGCAAGGGGGTGAAGCTCCAATTCCTGGTGAATATCAAACGCAAACAAAAGCTCACTAATACAAAAAAACCATCATCAACGGTGTCTTTCCCCAATGAACTGCTATGGGCAATAATCGGCTTATTATTAACTATATTCAGCACCTTTGTTGAAGCTTTTGTCACCAATATGCCCTGGACTTGGTTGGAACAAGGGGTCAATAGTTTGCCCCTTGGTGTCACCTTTCAAGTAGGGGCAGTGTTGTTAACTGGTTGTATGGGGGGCAAAAATGCCGGTTTTTTAGCACAAGTAGCCTACATTTTTCTAGGGTTATTTTGGTTTCCTGTCTTTGCGCAAGGAGGCGGGTTACAATATTGGCAACAACCAAGTTTTGGTTATATTTTAGGGTTTATGCCAGGGGCTTGGTTTTGTGGTTGGTTAGCGTTTCAGAGACGAATGAAGTTAGAATCATTAGCTTTTAGTGCTGCTGCTGGTTTATTGGTGATTCATCTTTCTGGTTTAATCTATTTATTAGGACTCTGGTTTGTCAGCCCCCCGGAACTGCCCTCAAACAATCTTTTAGACCTTATTATTAGTTATTCTGTCGAACCAATTCCTGGTCAATTGGTTGTTGTTTGTGTAGTGGCTGTTATTGCTTTTGTTTTGCGTCGTATTCTTTTTTATTAGTTATATTCGTGAAAAAAAATCGTTGGTTTTGGATAGTAAGTTTAGTGGGTTTTGGGTTAGATCAACTCACTAAATACTGGGTAGTTCAATCATTTCCTAATATTGGGGATACGATTCCTTTATGGCCAGAGGTTTTTCACTTTACTTATGTGATTAATACAGGAGCCGCTTTCAGTTTTTTTGAAGGGGGAGCCAAGTGGTTACGTTGGCTTTCTTTAGGGGTGAGTTTAGCTTTAATGGCTTTAGCTTGGTGGGGAGAGAAAATGAAAATAACGGAACAATTAGGCTATGGTTTTATTTTATCAGGAGCATTGGGCAATGGCTTAGATCGCTTTTTGTTTGGGTATGTGGTTGATTTTTTGGACTTTCGGTTAATTAATTTTCCTGTGTTCAATTTAGCGGATGTTTGTATTAATATTGGGATCTTTTTTCTTCTACTTGCTAGTTTTTCTCCCTCTCCTTCTAGTAAAGCCTCAAGTTGACAATTGAGTATGGTCTATGGAGTTGATATTATTTAGCCTATACTATTTCAACTTTGGATATTTTTCAATAATGAATGATGATTAATCGGCGATACAAATCTTTGGATCACCAATCTGATCTGGCGACAAGAATCATCGATCCAATTTAGTTGCTATAGTAGGGTAAAAGAAAATTTTTGTGGGGTAGTAGCCGATGAAAGCATTACTAATTTATCCAGTGTTTCCCCCAACCTTTTGGTCCTATGACAAAAGCTTGGAATTAGTTGAGCGCAAAGTTTTATTACCTCCTCTCGGCTTAATTACCGTCGCGGCTATTTTACCCCAAACCTGGGAATTTAAACTCTGCGATCGCAATATTCGAGACGTAACAGAAGCAGAATGGGAATGGGCTGAAATTGTCATTTTTTCGGCCATGATTGTCCAAAAACAAGATTTACTTGCACAAATTCAAGAAGCAAAAAGACGAGGTAAATGCGTGGTAGTGGGGGGACCTTATGCAACTTCCGTACCCTCAGAAGTAGAAGAAGCAGGGGCAGACTTCTTAGTATTAGATGAAGGGGAAATAACCCTGCCCATGTTTGTCGAAGCCTTGCAACAGGGCAAAACGGAAGGGATGCTCCGTGCGACTGAAAAGCCAGATGTTACCATAACCCCCATTCCCCGTTATGACTTACTAGAGTTAGATGCTTATGACTCCATGTCAGTACAGTTTTCGCGGGGTTGTCCTTTTCAATGCGAATTTTGTGACATTATTGTGCTCTATGGGCGGAAACCTCGCACCAAAAGTCCGACACAATTATTGAAGGAGTTGGACTATCTTTATGAGTTAGGGTGGCGACGAGGGGTGTTTATGGTGGATGATAATTTTATCGGTAATAAACGCAATGTTAAATTATTACTCAAGGAATTAAAAGTTTGGCAAGCAGAGCATCAATATCCTTTCCGTTTTAACACAGAAGCATCCGTTGATTTGGCTCAAGATACAGAGTTAATGGAATTAATGGTACAGTGCAATTTTGATGCTGTATTTTTAGGGATTGAAACCCCCGATGAAGAGAGTTTAAAATTAACCAAAAAGTTTCAAAATACTCGTGACTCCTTAACAGAAACCATTGACATTTTAATTCGTGCAGGGTTACGCCCTATGGCTGGTTTTATTATTGGCTTTGATGGAGAAAAAACGGGGGCAGGTTCTCGCATTATTCGCTTTGTGGAAAATGCAGCTATTCCTACAGCTATGTTTGGTATGTTACAAGCCCTTCCTCATACTGCATTATGGCATCGTTTAGAAAAAGAAGGAAGACTACGAGTTGATAGTAAACAAGATATTAATCAAAGTACCTTAATGAACTTTGTTCCCACTCGTCCCATAGAAGATATTGCGCAGGAATATATAGATGCTTTTTGGACATTATATGATGAAGAAAACTTTTTAGATCGTACCTATCGTTGTTTTTTGAAATTAGGTGCGCCCCAATGTCATCCTCCCTTTAAGTTTCCTAGTTGGGTTGATTTACGGGCTTTAGCAATTGTTGTCTGGCGACAAGGATTTAAGCGTAAAACTCGTTGGAAGTTTTGGCATCATTTCTTTAGTATTATTAAGCATAATAGTCCAGTTTGGGAACATTATTTAACTGTTTGCGCCCATAATGAACATTTCTTAGAATATCGTGGCATTGTTCGGGAGCAAATCGAAGAACAGTTACAAGAGTTTAAAAACAGAGAAAAGCCACAATCTTTAGTTGAGTTAAGTGTCAATTCTCCATCCCCTCATATTCAGCTACAATAAATTATAAGAATTAATTATAAACCCATGCTATTAAATAAAATTTTCGGTGACATTGATAAAAAATGGCAACCGATCATTAAAGCCTTAGAAACTGCAATTGGTAAGGATGGAGTCATTCGTCGTAAAGAAGAACTCTTAACCTACGAATGTGATGGCTTAACTGCTTATCGTCAACGCCCGGCAGTGGTTGTCTTACCTCGCACTACAGAAGAGGTAGCAGCAGCCGTTAAAATCTGTCATGACTATCAAATACCTTGGGTGGCTAGAGGTGCCGGAACGGGGTTATCAGGGGGCGCATTACCCATTAAAGATTGCGTTTTGATTGTCACTGCCCGCATGAAACAAATTCTCAACATTGACTTAGAAAATCAGCGCGTGACAGTGCAACCAGGAGTTATTAATAATTGGGTAACCCAAGCCGTTAGTGGTGCCGGTTTTTATTATGCCCCAGATCCTTCGAGTCAAATTATCTGCTCTATTGGTGGTAATGTGGCAGAAAATTCCGGCGGGGTTCATTGCTTAAAATATGGGGTAACAACCAATCATGTTTTAGGGTTAAAAATCGTAGTTCCTGATGGCTCTATTATGGAGGTAGGTGGTAGCATTCCCGAAATGCCAGGATATGATTTAACTGGGTTATTTGTGGGCTCGGAAGGAACCTTGGGTATAGCAACCGAAATTACCCTCAAAATTCTCAAAACTCCTGAAACAATATGTGTGGTTTTAGCCGATTTTACCAGTGTCGAAGCTGCTGGAAACTCTGTGGCGGATATTATAAGTTCTGGTGTTATTCCTGCAGGGATGGAAATTATGGATAATTTCTGTATCAATGCGGTAGAAGAAACAGTAAAAACCAATTGTTATCCCAAAGATGCCGCCGCGATTTTGTTGGTAGAATTAGATGGATTATCTGTTGAAGTCGCAGCCAATAAGGACAAAGTAGCTGCAATTTGTCGTAAAAATGGGGCGAGGGAAATTACATCTGCTAATGATTTAGAAACCCGTTTAAAACTTTGGAAAGGTCGAAAAGCGGCCTTTGCTGCTGCTGGAAATATTAGCCCTAATTATTTTGTGCAAGATGGAGTTGTTCCTCGAACACAACTGGCTAATGTTTTAGAAAAAATTAATCAATTAGGAGCAGAACATGGTTATCGTATTGCTAATGTTTTCCATGCCGGCGATGGTAATTTACACCCTTTGATTTTATATGATAATTCGATTCCTGGACAATGGGAAGAGGTTGAAGAATTGGGAGGAGAAATCCTTAAATTATGTGTAGAATTAGGGGGAAGTTTATCTGGAGAACATGGGATCGGTGCTGATAAAAATGAGTATATGTCTTATATGTTTAATGAGATAGACTTAGAAACTATGCAATGGGTAAGAAAAGTTTTTAACCCTAATAATTTAGCTAACCCTGGTAAACTCTTTCCTACTCCTCGTAGCTGTGGAGAAGCAGCGAATGCGAGAAAGAATGTATAATGTATAATTTATAATTTATAATTGCCTCCACCCTAAGTTGGAGGCTTTAAACTCTTTTTTTCGGTCAAAAACTTACAGGGTAAATTGAAAATCATCCACCAACATTCCAGGAGATAAAATGCCTCCTAAACTCCTTTGTCTATAACTGTTGGTTTTAGGAATAAACTCTCTAAAATTAGTAAAAGCGATCAGATTATCACCCCAGAAACGATATAAACTCTCATCAAATCTCAAGTTTTCAATAGGAGCAATAATTTCTCCATTTTCTACCCAAAAACAGGCATAACGAGTCATTCCTGTGATCCTTCCCCCTGTTTGATCACTCCAATTCAAATAGTGTAAATTAGACACATATAATCCTGTATCTAGCGCAGACAAAATATCTTCTTTAGCTAAAGTTCCGGATAAAACTTCAGGAGAGCGAAGGGTTTCGTAATTATTAGCTCCATTATCGGTTAAATTATATTCAGAAGCTGTCCGAGAATTAATTAACGTATTAACTAATTTTCCCTGCTCAATAATTGGTAAAATTTCAGGGGCAATTTTACCGAATTCATTAAATCGAGGGACCGCACCCTGACTAAAGTTTTCTTGTAAAGAAAATTGAGGTGATAATGTTTGTCCTTGTTGTAATTTTAATAATGCACTTCCCCCCCGTCTTAAAGAAGACTCACCAAGAGCTCCCCGGGATAACATAGAAATTAAATCAGCAGTAGCAGCAGGAGCAAAATAAGTACGATAGCCTCCAGTGGTAAGGGTTTTTGATAATTTTTCTAATGCAATAAATTGACTTTTATCGCTCTTAATTTGCTCTAAATATTTATTTTGGTGCCATTTTTGTCCTGAGAATATCCCTTTAACTGCTTTTTCTGATGGGGTAATTAAAGAATAATCAACAATAAAAGATTCCGTTGCAAACCAATGGAATTGTCCCGTAGAATTAGCATTACCACGAATCACAGAACCCGCAGTATAAAGCCCAGTCATATCTAGATCAGAAACAGGAGCAAGAACCTTATTCACAGCTTGTTCAGGCGATAATAAATCTCCCGGATAAACCTCCCTTGTTGTGCCATTATTGTTGGGTAAAACTAGATGAGGATCTTCGGGTAATTGAGGAATTTCTGTACGCAGATAATCTAAATTTTCTTGTCCTAATATTTGATCTGTTTCAACATCCCCAGTAAAAGGAAAACTAGCAAAAGTTGTCTTATCATTAGCTATTAAAGTGAGTTTAATAGTTCCATCTTTAACCATACCTGTTTGACGGACTTTGGCCCCATTGAAACGAACAAATTGAGTTTGTTCTCCATTTAGTTCAATGATTAAATATTCTTCAGGTTTTAGGGATTGTAGAAGCTGCTCACAGAGTTGTTGAAAGTTTGATTCTAAATGTTCTAATTTTTCGGTATTCATGAGGAAAAACGAGGCAAATAAGATAAACACATCTTAACTTACATCTTGCGCCTGTGTCATAAAGTATTGGTATATATGAGTTATGAATCTCATTACTTCTAATCAAAGATGTAAAACCGTCAAGAATATGGTTACCAAGGGCTTAATTATCGCTCCCACAACAACCAAGAGCCATATGGGTATTTTATAGCGTAATAAGGCGATTAATGCAGCGATGGCCATGATTCCCTTCATTATTGACTCCAGGGGAGTCGACTGGGATAGGGTTACTATTAATAAAGATAAAGCGGTTGCTGTAATTGCTCCCAAAATAGCAGGGGTTACACCTAGCATAAAGCTACGAATTTTACGACTATCCCGAAGTTTTAACCAAAAGGGTGCTGCTATCATAATGAACACAAAAGATGGCAAAAAAACTGCTGTTGTTGCCGTTGCTGCGCCTAAAACCCCTGCTATTTTGTAGCCAATAAAAGCCGAACTCAAGGTAACAGGTCCCGGCGCAATTTGACTGAGGGCAATTCCATTAATAAATTCCGTTAAAGTTAACCAATGAAAAGTATCAACGACATTCAATTTTAGCACTGGAATAATGACCAAAGCACCCCCAAAAGTAAGAGAGCCTGTTTTTAAAAAAAACCAGCTTAAAGGTATAAAAAAAGTCTCTATTCTTTCCCATCCCCAAAAACTAGAAATAGTTAACCCCTCGGTTAGTATAACTTTATCAACAATGGGAGAATTTATTGTTTTCAAGAAATGAGTTGGACTAAAAACACTTGTCTTGACGAGAAGTTGCGTAAAATTAAATAAATAATCTTTCAGGGATACATATCCTAAAAAACTGGGTATTGCAAAAAAATCCACTGAAACTAGATGTTTATAAGTGCCAATGTAAAATAAGGATATAAAACTAAAATATTTAATATCTAAAGAATTATTCCTGAAATAATAAAACCAAACTCCTGCTAATCCCGCTAAAAGAAATTGTAGAAAAATACTAACTTGAAAGAATAAATTAATAACCACAATGATAATAGCAATTAACCAAGCGAAATAGTCATTTAATATATCCCTTCTTAAATTCCAACAAAAAGCCAAAATAATGGCCATAATTACCGGAAAAACCCCGAATAAAATAGCTTCTAGTTGCGGTAAACTTTGAAAACTAAAATAGAGCCAACTCAAAAAAACAACGATTAAAAAAGCAGGAATAATAAAACATAAACCTGCTAGTAAACCCCCTAATTTTCCAGCAAAAACATAACCAATATAAATACCCATCTGAGTAGAACTCGGTCCTGGAACAATCTCACAAAGAGCCAAACCTTCAGCAAATTGTTGGGAACTTAACCACTTTCGCCTAATCACTGCCTCCTCATTCATCATGGCAATGGTAGCGTGTGAACCCCCAACTCCAAAGGTACTGAGTTTAAGGAATAGCTTAGTTAAGCTCCATAATCTATGCAACCCCACCAAAGACCTCAATGTTATCAAAAACACAAACTGGAGACGCATGACCAACACGAATCGCTTGGTTGGGTTCCCCCTTACCACAATTGGGAGTACCGTACATAGCTAAAGTGGAGCGATCGCCTACTTGGGATAAACCACGCCAAAATTGATTGGTAATTCCCCGATAATTGGGATTCTTCAAAGTTTGGGTTAATTTCCCGTTTTCAATCAGTTTGGCGTATTCACAGCCAAATTGAAACTTATTGCGATAATCATCAATAGACCAAGACCGGTTAGATTCCATATACACCCCTGATTCAATGTTAGCAATCATCTCCTCAAAAGACGTTGTACCCGGTTCTAGGTTAATATTAGCCATGCGATCGATGGGGGGACGATTCCAAGAACAAGCGCGTAAATTTGCCACTCCTGGGACTTTTGAGCGGGTTTGACTTTCCAAACTGCCTAATCCTCTTAATAAGATCCCTTCTTTGATTAAGTATTCCTGTGTGGCCACATTTCCTCCATCATCAAAGCGATAACTGGCAAACTCTCCTGATACCGAGGGGTCAAATCGGACATTCATCAAGGGAGAGCCATAAACTAAGTTACCAAAATCTTCCAATTTCACAAAACTCGACCCCGCATAATTGCGTTCATCCCCTAAAATGCGATCGAGTTCCAAAGGATGACCGATGCTTTCGTGTATTTGTAGCATCATTTGGTCAGGAGAGAGCATTAAAGTGGTGGTAGTAGTTGGACAGTCTGGGGCCGATAATAATTCTACTGCTTGATTGCCAATGGTTTCGACACGACGTAATATTTCCTCTTCGTCAAATACTTCCATTCCTCCTTGATAAGATCGGGCAGTAAATCCATTATCGGTGCGTTTTTGAATAATATTTCCCTCTTGTGCTGTGGCGGTGTAGTCTGTGGTAATAAAAAGGAATTTTTGATAAGCGTCTGAACCATTACTACTAACCAGTTGAATTTCAGTTTCCACAATACTAGCGATCGCTGTGGTACTAACCACCTGATCATTCACTTTGAGGGTTTCACTCACTTTGAGGAGTAGATCGTTAATATCCTTGGTACTGAGAACTTCTAGAGGTTTCAAGAAAGGAGAATTATAGTTCCCCACTGCTTTTGGTCGTTGTTGGATAGTAAAGGGATAAATTGCCCAATCTGCGGCAGTGACAGCTTGTTCGTAGGCAATTTTAGCAGCTATCTGTATATTTTCTGGGGTCAGATGGTTAGTAGCACAATAACCAAACTGCCCTTTTGCCAAGACTTCTACCATCACCCCTTTACTTTGAGTACGTCCGTTGCTTTGGGGTTTCCCATCTCTAACGTAGCGTAACGTGGAAGTCTCAGTTACTTGTCTTAACCCGATCCAATCTGCAGGTATATCTATTTTACTTAATAGGGTGTCTAAGGATTCAGTCATTGACTTCAATAACAGTAATTTTTTTTGACTCAGAGTTCAACAGTAACACAACCTTCTAAGTTGTCACAAGCAGGATAGTTGTGTTAAAGTGTGCGCAATTTATTTATCTATTTTATCAAAAACTTTTTTAAAAGAGCAACTATCAGATGTTTCAAATAAATCTCGAAAGTCTCCTCCAAAAGGAACCGTCACCCGATATACTCGTAGGAGAATTGTCAGATAGTAGCGTCAATTTTTATGTTCGTCCTTGGGTGAAATCGGTTAATTATTTACCTGTTAAATATACTCTAATTGAAGCAATTAACAAAGGCTTTGACGCTGAAAATATTAGCATTCCCTTCCCTCAACAAGATATTCATATTTACCAAAATTAGCAATCTCAAACCCTCATTGTCTCGCTCAAAAAATAATAACCCCGAACTCCGAACTCACTTTACAGGATCAAGCCCCTTTGAGGCATGAGGCAGATGTCAGGGATAACTTCAGATCTGGGGAAACGCTACATCACTACAAAATTCTGCTAGACTAGGATCTCACCCCGCACAAGTGTAGGAAAGAGGTATAATGATGCAAAAAAAACATACTTTTGATTCGTCTCAAGTCATGTATCGAGCACAGGAGTTACTAGATAATGCTTCTAACCGTTATCGGATTACAGTACAAGTAGCTAATAGAGCTAAGCGTCGTCGTTATGAAGAGTTTGATAGTATTGATGACCCTAACATGAAACCTGCTGTTCGTGCCATTATTGAAATGTCTGACGAATTAAGTCAACCAGAAATTATTAGTGACGTATAACTAAAACATAAGCCCATGACTAGGAAAACAATCATACTATCCAAGAAACAGCAACAATGGTTAGGGGTTTTCCTTCTCAGTGTCAGCTTAACTTGGGGAATAAGCCAATTGGAAATAAATTCCATCAAAGATTGGAGTTTAAAAACATTGAATGCTCAAAACATTCGTCCTGAAGAAGCAGCAGAGATAGTGTATGAGAAATTACCCTATCTTCCCCAAGAAAATGAATACAGGAGTGCTGAAACTGGGGAAATCGATCCCAACCACACTTTAATGAGTCGTTTTATTCGCTATCACAAAGATTTTAAACGACGTTCCGCCCAATATCGTTTAGATTGGAAAGTAACCCTAGCAGATTATTTAGGGGTTAATCAATCCATCCGAGAATCTAATTATCCAGCCTCAACCTTAGCAACCAATCCACTCGCGCAAGATATTGAGGTGATTCGTCAACTCAGCCGTCGTCAACGTCAAGAATTAGTTGATATATTGTTTGATATTTATAATCCGAAACCTCAACAAACAACCAATCAAAATATCCCCAATGAAACAGACGAGATACCAGAGGTTGGCTCGCCCTCAACCCCTAGTTTATCTCAGCCAGGGGATGCCCAATTATTAGTCCCTTGACCGAAAAAAAGGGTGACAAGCCTCCTCTTTCAAAGGGATGAAAAGCAGTCAAGGGATAGGGAGGTTTCCTCGCCATATCCAATGGACCAAGAGAAGAAGAATTTTCCTTGTTTCAAGCCTCCCCCTCAAGTTGGAGGTAGTTCTAAATTCGCGCATTCTGATTGACGCTGCTTCATGAAACCTAGACAAACCTAGACAGGCTTGCTGTTCAATTCCTGCTTCAACCAAGGGAGACGGCACCTTCAAGTCCACAGGCTTTTACCCTTCGACTAAGCGAACGGGTTTACCGATAAGCCATCGGCATTATTCCCCTCCTGGGAGGGGGTTAGGGGGTCGGTCCAACTTTCGAGATTAATCGATGCGTTAAGATCCCTGTCCATCACTTGACCACAATTGTGACAATGGTAAACCCTTTCTTGTAAAGGCATATCCTGTATATTTCCACAGACTGAACAAGTTTTTGAACTGGGGAACCACCTATCTACTATGGTTAGTGAAAAACCACAACTTTCTTGTTTATAACTCAACAATTCTCGAAAACGATATAATCCTAAATTAGATAAGGCATCGGATAATTTATGATTAGCCATCATCCCTTTTATGTTTAAGTCCTCTATGAGAATATGTTGATAAGTTTCAGCTAACAATGTGGTGGTTTTTTGCAGGAAATCTTCTCGAATGTTGGTGATTCTTTTATGCTTCTTTCTTAGTTTCTGGTAATACTTAACTGCATTTTTAGATGCTTCTATTCCAGCACGACGGTTGCCTAGCACCTTATTCCTGTTTCTCCACTGTATCTTTCCTAGCTTGGTTTTCGCTTTTTTGATGGAAGATGGAGCCTCAAGGGTGTTTCCGTCACTAAGAGTAGCAAAAGTTTTTATTCCTAAGTCAATTCCTACTCGTTTCTGGCTGTGTTTCATCTCAGGTATATAAGATGCTGAAATAGCAAAACTTACATACCATTTCCCTGCTTCTCTTGAGATAGTAAAGGTTTGAGAAACACAGTTATAAGGGATAGCTTCTTTTAATCTAAAAGTTCCCAACGTAGGAATTTTTATTTTTTTTCCCTCCTTGACTAATACCTTGCCATTAGAACTATCTACTCTAAAACTACAGTTATTTTTCTTCTTTTTAAAACGAGGTAAGTCTGCTTTGATTTTGGGATCTCTCCAGCGTGAAAATGCTTTTTTCAAGTCTCTAAAAGCATTCTGATAGATGCGTGATGAATATTTATTTGTCCACAAATATTCTGTTTTCTTTTTAGTAATGTTTGTAAAGACTTTTTTGATAGCATCTAACCGTTTTGAGTCACTGCCAGAAATTTCGGGAATATCCCAGGTAGATTTGAGTAGAGATAAGCCATGATTGTACACAAAGCGAGAAAAGCCAGCACAGCCAGCACAAAAGCTCTTTTCTTTGTTATTCAGCTTTAATTCTCTCTTAATTGCATACATGATTAGCATTGAATCTCTTGTTGACATTCTAGCTGCTTGTCTAGGTTTTTGTCAAGGTTATCTTTGAGCTTTTTCTTATAATTTCTCGTTCCATACAGACGACAACTAAAGCAATGAATGATGGCCATCATGTCCTCAACCAGTTCTTGTTGTGGAGATAATGAATCTTCTTACTTCAACTGGCGGATTCATAACCTATCCCCTTGTTGGTGCCCATTCTGGTAACTATTATTAAAAAGTTCCAATTAAGCTATATTTTATATACATACCAATATGCTTTATCAAGTCCAGTGGTTATGAATAACAAAATTAGTTTTATTAAAAATACCAATAATAGTTATACTCCTGAATTACTAGAAACCATGAATATAATTTATGCTTCTGATAATAATTGGAGAAAGAAAAAAACGATTAATTTTATTGATCTGTTTGCGGGTATTGGTGGGATGAGAATCGGTTTTTCTCGTTCTTTTAGTCACTGTGTTTTTTCTTCTGAATGGGATAAATATGCCCAAAAAACCTATCAAATAAATTTCGGAGAACAGCCTTTTGGAGACATTAATAGTATTTATCCTCAAGATATTCCAGATCATGATATTCTTATAGGTGGATTTCCTTGTCAACCCTTTAGTACCATTGGTAAAAGAGAGGGATTTCTCCACGAAACCCAAGGGAATTTGTTTTATAATATTGCTCAAATTCTACACGCTAAAAAACCTTTTTGTTTCTTGTTAGAAAATGTTCCGGGTTTAGTAACTCATGATCGAGGAAAAACCTTTAATATTATTCTTAAAACTTTGGATAGTTTAAATTATGATGTCAGATATACTATTTTAGATGCTGCTTTATTTAATTTACCACAAATTAGAGAGAGAATTTATTTAGTTGGTTTTTGTAGAGAATATTTAAAAAAAAGAGTTAACTTTACTTTTCCTATCGGGCAAAAAAATAATGTTTTTATTGATCAATTTATTGAAACAAATATAGAAGGATATTCAATATCGAAACATCTTCAGAGAACTTATTTATTTAAAAAAGATGATGGAAGACCCCAAATTGTTGATCAAACATCAAAAGTTAAAGTGAAAACCTTTGTCTCAACCTATCACAAAATTCAACGCTTAACAGGTACATTCGTCAGAGATGGAAAAACAGGTTTAAGATTACTCTCAGAAAATGAGTGTAAAGCTATCATGGGTTTACCCAAAGACTTTCAATTTCGAGTTTCTAGAACCCAAATGTATAGACAAATTGGTAATTCTGTTGCTATTCCTGTTATTCACCAAATCGCTGAGAGAATTTATGATATTCTGAAACAACAAAGTTTTAGAAATGTTTGAACAAAAAAATAGGGTAACATTTTGACAAAAAGAAAAGAGTTGGACATAAGCCGGATTCTGTTAAAAAGAGAGTTATCTATCTAGGATCTTTGTTACCAAAAATCTCATGCGGTACACCTAAAACGGAACAGGAAAAAGACCAACCCTTGCTCCTCCGACCTTGCTCCCAACCGGGGTTTACCGAGCCAGTACCTCACGATACTGCTGGTGCGCTCTTAACGCACCTTTGCACCCTTACCTCTAATATTAAAGGCGGTATTTTTCTGTGGCACTATCCTCACGCTCACGCGCACTGGGCGTTACCCAGCAAGTCTGGTCTTTCGGGAGTCCGGACTTTCCTCGAATGGGTTCAATGGACCCATCCACAACTCTCGCGCCAACTCTTTTCTCTTTTATTCTAATCGTTTTTTTGAGCGAGAAAAGGGTTCAAACCAACCTCTTTGCCAAAAGAAATAAATTAATCCTCCGGCGATCGCCCCCATTAATCCCAAACAAATAAAATAACCCCAATGGGACTTAAGTTCAGGCATATATTCAAAGTTCATACCATAAACCCCTGCGATAAATGTGAGGGGAATAAAAATAGTAGAAACAACGGTTAAAACTTGCATCACCTCATTCATTTTATTACTCATGGATGAGAGATAAACATCCATTAAGGAAGAGGCTAACTCTCGATATGTTTCCACAATATCTAAGATTTGAATCACATGATCATAACAGTCTCGAAAATAAATTTGCACATCAGAACTGATTAAATAACTCTCCCCTCTTACTAAAATATTGGTAACATTTCTCAGGGGCCAGATTGCACGGCGTAAGGCTAATAATTCTCTACGAATGGTATATATTTCTTCTAAGTTTTTCGTATGAGGTTTAATTACCAATGCGTCTTCTAACTCTTCAATGCGATCGCCGTAATCTTCTAAAACAGGAAAATAACCATCAATAATAGAATCTAATAATAAATACATTAAATAATCAGCTTGTTCCTGTCTGACTTTTCCTTGATTGGCTCTAATTCTTTCTCTAACGATATCAAAACAATCTTCAATTTCTTCTTCTTGAAAAGTTAATAAATAACGAGTGCCAAGGACAAAACCAACTTGTTCACTTTCAAACCCTTCCTCATTTTCTTTAGGTCTAACCATCTGTACAATCATCATTAATTGTTCGTTATAGTCTTCCACTTTCGGACGTTGTGGTACGTTAACAACATCTTCTAATAGTAAAGGGTGGAGCTTAAAAATTTCTCCAATTTGCTTGAGTATTCTCTCACTGCCTAGCCCTTGAATATCCATCCAAGAAATAGTATTTGTTCCTAAATAAGGTGTTAATGCTTTGGGGGTAACATCTACTTTACGAATGGCATGATCTTGACCATAATCAATTAAAACAATACGAGAAGGTTTGGCATCTGGTTCTATATTTAACTTCCCTGGTTCACTACCAGGCTCATCGAAAAAATAGTCAAAATAATCATATTCTTCTTCTTTTTCTAGTTCTTCAGCATTTAAAACTTGTGATTCTGTAATCCTTGATTGAGTCATAATTTTTCGCCAATATTTTATTGTTTTGACTTCTCCAAAGCTAGTCCCATGATAACTAAGTCTCTTTCGAGATTATCTAATTGAGCAACTTTTGGCAAGTATCCCCATTGTTGAAAGTTATTTTTTTTGAATAAATTTAGACTAGGTTGATTATGGGCAAAAATAAAGCCAAGTAAGTTCTTTAATCCTAATTTTGGACTTTCTTCAATAACATATTCCAAGAGTTTTTGACCAATTCCTTGACCACGATATTCCTCAGCAATATATAAACTAATTTCTGCGGTGCTTTTATAAGCCGGACGACCATAAAAATGCTGCAAACTTATCCATCCTATGACTTTATTATTACTATCAATTACCCAAATAGGATATGTTTTATCATCTCTTTCTTGGAACCATTTTAAGCGACTCTCTACTGTTATCTTTTGTAAATCTCCCGTCGCAATACGACTAGGAATACTGGTATTATAAATTTTAACAATTTGCTCTAAATCTTCTAATTTTGCTCGTCTTATTTGCTGCATATTACAGTTCCTAACTATTTTTAGTGAGCTTAATCTTTAATTTAAGTTCTCAGACTCATTACTTATCTTCTTAAATTATTTTATTTATGGTTAGTAGGTTAATCAGAATGTAGAATGTAGAATTCAGAATTACCGATCCCTCAATTTGGAGGCTTGAAATATTTTTTTCGGTCAAAACTTATTTGATACATTTTGACTCATTCTTATCACAAATTATTTGTTGTCTATATATTCTGTTACACTCAGCAATAAGATAAGAATGAATGATTGAATTAACCACTTTGCTATCTTAATTTTTTTGACTAATCGCTTTCTTATAAATTTTTTGTATGTTTTTGAGAACTTTATCAAAAGCTGATTGAGAAGAATCCTGGGCGGGATCAAGCAGTTGTAATTTAGTTAATAATTGTGCTTCTTGCATTTGAACATCTCCATCACTATAGATTAAAGCACTTAAAGTTTCTAATAATTCTTGATAATCATTTATGGTTGGATTATCGCCTAAATATTCTTCTAACCATTGATAACATTGGCTAGGTTGAACTGGTTTTAATTCTGAGAGAAGTGCTTTGATATCCTCATCTTCAGACAATCCACTACTTTGAGACATCCGTTTTAAATAGTCTCTTTCTTCCGCTTGAATAATGCCATCTATCCAAGCTGTACCAATGAGAATTTTTAGCAGTTGTTTATTTTTAGTTTGAGGATTCATTTTGAGACACCGAGTCGTTTTTATTTTCCCTTTAGTTTAAGACTATTTGGCCTCAAAAACCACCAATCAGGGGGGAACATTGCTGCTCATTTTTTGTGGATGCTGTTTTACCTGAGTTCGATATAGGGCAATTTGAAGACAACTTACTTAAATCAGCCACCTCAAAGCCTCATTGTCTCCTTAAAACAATCATAACTGTGAACTGCGAACTCAGGTTGGAACCAGTTTATGCTTATTAATCTCGTAAAACATAACCCACGCTGCGAACCGTTTGAATCAGTCGTTTTTCCTGTTGGGCTTCCAATTTTAAGCGTAAATAACGGACATAAACTTCAATAATATTAGAATCCCCCATAAAATCATATCCCCATACCCTTTCCAAAATTTGATCTCGACTAAGAACTTGTCTGGGATGGGACATTAAATACTCCAATAAGTCAAATTCTTTGGCCGTCAGTTCAATTAAGCGATCGCCACGAAACACCTCACGGGTACTACGATTTAAGCTCAGGTCTAGAAATTGTAATAAATCAGGGTTCTCATCTTCTTGGTTTCTCCGTAAACTCGCTCTAATTCTAGCTAGTAACTCTTCGAGACTAAAGGGTTTAACAATATAATCATCGGCCCCTGCATCTAAACCCGCTACACGATCGCTAATATCATCTTTCGCAGTCACGAGGATAATGGGGACTTGGCTCCCTGTTTGTCGCAGTCGTTTACATATTTCGAGTCCTGAAATACCTGGTAACATCCAGTCCAATAAAATCAGGTCAAAGTTCCCTTCCCTGGCATTAGTCAGCCCTAATAAGCCATCATTGGCAACCGTTACCTGATAACCTTCGTATTTGAGTTCTAATTCAATAAACTGGGCCAGTTTGGCTTCGTCTTCAACCAACAAAATACAGGCATTACTCATAATCATTATCGATCTAAACAAGGAACCGCGATTACTTTCCCTTTTTCTTGCAGAGAATAGCTTAAACAAGTCAGAATTTGCACCAATTGAGTTGCTATTATACCAGAAGAAATCGAACAAGGATGATTAGTTTCAATGCTCTCAAGAAAGCGATCGCAAACTTGTTTGAGGGGTTCGGCTTTGGGCACAGGAATGATTTGTTTAGTTTGTCCTTGGGGAATCCACTTTTCTCCTTGAGGTTGTACATAACCTCGTTGCAATGTTAATGGCTCATCTTTAGACATTTCATCAAAAATTAATGTCCCTTGATTGCCTACGAGACATAATCGACGCTGTTTATCTGGATTGCACCAACAGAGGTGAATTTTTGCCTCAAACCCGTTAGGATAATATAGGGTCAGCCAAATCATATCCCCTAAGCCATCGGGAGATAGAGGGGTGCTTTTCTCCCCTTGTAGCCACACTTGTCCCTGAGCTTGTACTTTTTCAGGAAATTGTCCCAACCAGTGGTTGAAAATACTAATATCATGAATCGCTAAATCCCAAAGTGCATCAACATCTTGACGAATGGGTCCTAAATGGGTACGAGCGGCATAACCATAACGCAGTTGACCTAATTCTCCTTGTTTGACGATAGATTGTCCTTGATTAACCGCAGGATGAAATAAATAAGTATGATCGATCATTAACTGTCGTTGTTGCTGTTGAGCTAAACGGGTTAATTCTAGACACTCTTGGGGATCGAGGGTTAAGGGTTTTTCCGCTAAAACATGATAACCTGCTTCTAATGCTTTTTTGATCAGAGGGTAATGGGTTGAGGCTGGAGTAACGATCACCATTCCATCTACATTAACTTGTTGATCTAAAGTCTCCCAATCGGATGTTAATAAAATTGAGCTTTGATGGAGGGAAAATTTTTCTTCAATAGCTGTTAAATTCTCCTTGATAGGATCAGCGATGGCTACAATCTCTGCTTGAGGATGAGCTAGAAAATTTCGTACTAAATGGGTTCCCCACCTTCCAACCCCTAAAATTGCTAGTCGAGTTTTCAAATGTTTCTAGTCCTTAGTATCTATGGATGACATCATCATGTTATCCGAATCTTCCAAAAATGGACTAGGGGAGTATCAATCAGAATCTAGAATGCGCGAATGCGCGAATGCGCGAATTACCTCCATCTTAAAGTTGGAGCCTTGAAACCCTTTTTTGAGGGGGCGACAAGATTAACGTTAACCAATAGATTCTTTAGCTGATTGTAAGGCCATTTCCATAAAGGTTTTTTGAGAACTCTGTTCATGGTTTTCTGTTTCTGGATGACGTTGCTGATAACTACCATCAGATTGTAATTCCCAAGCTTGACGATTATCAGATAGCATCACTCCCAATATTTCTTGTAACGCTTTAGCAATCTTTGGCTCTTCCACTGGGGTAATAGCTTCCACTCGACGGGAAAGATTACGAGTCATCCAATCGGCACTACCGAGATAAATCTCTTCTTCTCCTGCATTGTGAAAGTAAAAAATGCGGGAATGTTCTAAGAAACGTCCGATAATACTAATGACATTAATATTCTCACTAACCCCTTTAATACCCGGTCTTAAACAACATATTCCCCGCACAATTAAATCAATTTTAACCCCTGCTTGGGAAGCTTGATAAAGGGTTTCAATCATTTGAGGATCGACTAAGGAGTTCATTTTCGCAACAATACGACTGCTTCTCCCGTTACGACAATGTTCTGCTTCTCTGTTGATCATTCCTACCATGCGCTCGCGCATATTCACCGGTGCCACTAATAATTTACGGTAAGATTTTTGACGAGAATAGCCGGTTAAAAAATTAAATAAATCCGTCAAATCTTCCCCTAGTTCTTGTCGACAACTCAATAGGCCTAGATCCGTGTACAATTTGGCTGTTTTGGGGTTATAGTTTCCCGTTCCAATATGAACATAACGACGAATTTCTTTTCCTTCTTTGCGAACAATTAAAATAATTTTTGTATGAGTTTTTAATCCTACCAATCCATAAACCACATGAACCCCTGATTGTTCTAAACGACGGGCCCAAATAATATTATTCTCTTCATCAAATCTGGCTTTTAATTCTACTAAAGCAGCCACTTGTTTTCCATTAGCTGCTGCTGCAATTAAAGCGTTAACAATGGGGGAATCTCCTGAGGTTCTATACAGGGTCATTTTAATGGTTAAAACATCAGGATCATAAGCAGCTTGGGTAATAAATTGCTGCACAGAAGCACTAAAAGATTGATAGGGATGATGAACTAAGATATCTCCTTGACGAATGAGAGAAAAAATATCCTCTCCTTCTTGTTGAATTTTGCCATCATCATTGCCATCAACTACTTCTTTTATCCGTTGTAATGGGGCCGAAATCACGGCACTCCAGGGTTTATCTTTGAGGTTTGGACAAGGAAGAGACATAAAGTAAAATAAGTCTTTTAATCCCAGTAAACCTTCGATATCATAAACATCAATTTCTTCTAGTTCTAAATCTTCTATGAGTTGATTTCTGATGGGTTCGGGGGTTCCTGCATGAAGTTCCAAACGTACGGCTGATTTACCAATATGTCGCTTTCTTAACTCTTTTTCGATGGCTAAAAGTAGGTCATCTGCTTCATCTTCTTCTACGGATAAATCAGCATTTCTGGTGACCCGAAAAGGATGACATTCTTGGACAATCATTCCAGGAAATAATGCCTCAAGATTATGGGCAATCACTTGTTCTAAAGGAACCCCTGTCCAAATAGCAGTTTGATCGTCTTCTTGATGCCTTAATTCGGGGGGAAGTGCAACAAAACGCGGTAATACTCCAGGGACTTTTACTCGTGCAAAATGTTCTTCATTGGTGTCGGGATCTCGCACCACAACCCCTAGGTTTAAACTAAGATTGGAAATGTAAGGAAAGGGATGAGAGGGATCGACAGCGAGAGGGGTTAATACGGGAAAAATATTATCGTCAAAATATTGATGTAAATAGGTCCGTTGTTCTTGATCTAAGTCTACATAATTAATTAAATAAATCCCTTGAGCAATTAAGAGGTTTCTCAGGGTATATTCAAAAAGATGATCTTGTTCTTTGACTAGGGGACGAAGTCGTTCGCTAATGGCAATTAATTGTTCTGAGGGGGTTCGTCCATCTGTACTCAATTTGCTGACTTCTGCTTGTACTTGTTGTTTTAATACTGCTACCCTAACCATAAAAAATTCATCGAGATTAGCACTAAAAATGGCAGCAAATTTCAGTCGTTCTAATAAAGGTGTTCTATCATCTACGGCTTCATTTAACACTCGATGATTGAATTCTAGCCAACTCAGTTCACGATTAAAATAATATTGAGGATCTTGAAGATTTACATTTGTCTCTTTCGCCTTTGCCTGTGCCATAATTCTAGCAGCCCATGAATTCAATTGAACATAAAAGCTATCGCTCTCGATTTTACCTTGAATTGATTATCGAGAGCGTTATTATTGGGTTAAAATTGCCCTTAATTATTGCTTTAAGTTTTCTAGGCCAGAAACCACTTTAGCGGAGTCTATGCGATCGCCTTGTTTGATCCCTTCTACGACATCCATTCCTTGGGTGACGTTACCGAATACAGCATAGTCGCCGTTGAGAAATTCTAGATCAGCTAAGGCAAAATAGAATTGAGAAGAGGCGGAATCGGGCATTCCGGAACGGGCCATGGCCACTGCTCCTTTTTTGTGTTCAAGAACCACAGCTTGAGACATAGCAGTACGATTCCCCTGTTGTCCCAAAGCTTTGCCATAGGTTGGTGCTCGATCCCCTTCTAGTTTAATTTCTAGGGGGATGCGTCGCTCTTGTTTGGTTTCGGGGTCAACAAATCCTCCCGTGCCCGTTCCTTGGGGATCGCCTCCTTGGGCAACGAAGTCGTCAACCACACGATGGAATGTTAATCCATTATAAAATCCTCTTTCCACTAAATCGACAAAATTGCCGGCGGTGATGGGGGCGTGTTCTCCGTTAACTGCGATGGTGACGGGGGAACCTTTAATGGTCATTTCTACGACGGCGTTACCTTCTAATATGGGATAATTATTCATGTTTAATTGACTCTCTGTTTGATTTTTGTTAGGGTTGACTGCTGTTGCGGAGTCTGTGGGGGAGTTAGAACAGCCGGTTAAAATGACTCCAGCGACTAGAATAAGACAAATGACGGTTGTTAACCAGGGTTTTTCTAGATTTTTCATGATTGAGTGAAAGTTAATCCTTGTTTACAATCCTTCTAAGGGAACACCCAGAAAACTCGCTAACTCGGCCCCTTCGTTTTCCAGTTGTGAGAGGGACAGGGGTTGACCTACACGAGTTAGGGGGATATCTCTTCTTTGTTTAACCTTTAGATAGAGTTTCCGTTTGGTATTTAACCCTTCTTGAATTTCGGCTTTAATTGCTTGTACGTCTTCGAGGGGACAGGTGACTTCAACGCGACGGTTTTTACCTGGGAACCCCCAACGAAAAATGGTGAGTTTGTTGGTTTTTTTGTTAAATTCGTTGTAACCCCCTCCCACATCTAAGACAATCATCAACCATTGGTACAATGCCAACAGAGATCCTACTAAGCCATAAAAAAGTAGGGCAACCCCTTGGGGTATAAAGATGAGGTCTGAGGTATCGCTGACGATGAGGAGATTGGTGTGTAAATAACTCGAAAGTCCTGCTAAAAAAAAGCCAATTCCACCAATACTTGCAACTACCGCCCACCAGTAATTACTGAAGCGGCGAGAACCGAGAACGTCTTGACGAAAAATGAGGCGATCGCTTGTCATGGCCGCTGCCTTTGTTCGATTGTTCTTACTGTTAACCTAAGTCATTGTATCAAATAATCTGACGGGGAGTTGCAAGGGCAATGACTCCCAATACTTTTATTCTCTGTTGACGTAATACCCGACTGGCTTCTTGAACGGTTGTTCCGGTGGTGTAAATATCGTCTAGTAATAAAACTGGTTTGGAGGGGTTTAAGGTTTTTCCCACCCGAAACACTTGTTTAATATTTTGCTTTCTTTCTTCTACTGTTAGGCTAAACATGGCTTTGGTGGCGCGAATTCTTCTTAAACCCCTGGGAATTAATGGATATTTTGTCACTTGACAAAATCCTCTGGCAATGCTCTGTGCTTGATTAAATCCTCTGCTTTTTTCTTTACTAGAATGAAGGGGAATGGGAATAATAGTGGGTAATTTTTGAGTATTTATTAAGCTATATTTTTGCCACGCTTCCCCCAACCAGATCCCTAATAATTCTCCGATTTGGGGATTTTTATCGTATTTTAAAGCGGCGATCGCTTGTTTTAATTTTCCATCATATTCTCCCCAGACAAATAAGGGTAAATCCCCTTGCCAAAATTGTTGTGGTTGTTTAAATTGACAACTTTTTAGTTGTTTTTGACAATAAGGACAAATTTCTGCGGAGGTTGCCCTTTCACACAAAGGACAATTTTCTTGGAGGAAAATGGAGAGAATATTTTTTAACATAAATCTCATATAAAATCAAAAAGTAGTGGCAAGGTAGGCAATAAGCTTCATTTTTTCAATGATTTGGGATAACTTTTATTTATATAGAAATGTTTTTTAATTAGTGGCAATTATTTAATATTTTCTTTGGAATTTATACATGAACTTATACATGAACTTATACATGAACTTATACATGAACCATAATATACCTTCGATAGGCTAGAGAAGTGATTAAATTTCAATGGGAAAACGTAAATATGAATATTAAAACTCTCGCAGGTGCATCTGCTGTAGTCTTAGCTCTTGGTTTTCAAGCCACTGCTCAAGCAGCTTCTGTGAACACTTCTGGAACTTGGTCTAATATTACTGGTAATCCTGTAGATTTGAATGGTGTAGGAACAAACCAAATTAACTGGGGTAATCCTTTTAATCTTGACAACGCACAAAGCGGTTATGTTTTTGCCGGAGTTAACGGTGAAAATGTCACCCTACCCACTGCTTTCGGAGAGATGAGTAATGTTTTTGATTTAGGAACTTTTATCCACAATAACTTCACTATTACTGGTGGAAGTATTACCGGAGCAACTCTGAACATTGAGGCCAATTTTATCAATGGCAGCAATGAAACACAAACATTCTCCTTTGGCTTCTCTCATTTTGAAACCCCTAATAATGCTGTTCCCTGTGCTGCTGGTGGCTCTCAACCTTGTCCAGATCTAGTATCTTTCCTCAATAATGGTGCTTCTAGTGAAACTGTCACCATTGACGGAACTCAGTACCGACTCGATATTACTGGGTTTCAGTTAGAAGATGGCACTGTTGTCCAAGAGTTTCTAACATTGGAAGGTCAAGCCAACATGGCTACTTTACAGGGTAAATTAACCGCAGTTCCTGAACCTTTAACTATGTTAGGGGCTGGTGCTGCCATTGGTTTCGGTGGTTTCTTTAAGCGTAAGCTTTCTAAGAAAAACAATAAAAAAGCTTAATGTTTTAACTTAATGCTGAGCAGAATTTCCTAATCTTCTCAAGTTGCGGAGTCAATGCTCGGTAAACCAAATACATTGTACAGCACCCATAATGCTCTTGATTAAGGATTAACCAAGAGCATTTTTAGGTAACTATTTTATAGCGTTTCTAACTCTCATCAGGCATACTGATGTCTTGTTCCCAAACTCCGACTCCGAACTCCCAAAGCTCAAAAATTTTGTACCTCACAAGCAGGGGAATGCTATAAGTTTAACTATTAGCAGGAACTTCAGGATATAATCCTAATTCTTTGGCTAATTGACGAGCAACATGAATTAAAAATTTTGCTCCATCGGGGTTATTTTCATGAGCCATCATAGTAGACACTTGAACCAAAGATTCAACAAAACCCTGATCTAATAATTCACTATTAGCAGTTAATACATTGGGTTCTTCTCCATTAGGGCAACGCATTAATTGATCAATTAAATTAAAATACTGTTCTTGACGAGATACTGTCATCATGTCTCCTTAGACCCTATTATCCTGCTTATTCTAGCGGTAGTATTGAGCTTAGTTGGAGCATTCTTAAGACTTTTTTTGCAATCTTAAAAACAATTTTGGTGTTAGATATCTTATCGGAAATTCGCTTAACTGCCCATCTTTCAAGTAGATGTAATATCAGTAGTCTCATCAGTTTGCTCTGAAGATATTTGTTCTTCATAGAGAGTCGTCAAAGCATCGCGCATTTCCTGAACCCAACCTGTGGTTTCTGAGTGAATCACTTGTTCTGAGCTTTGTACCAACTTCTCGACATTTATTTCCTCAGCTTGAGCTTCTGGGGTTAGTGCGTGCCACCAACATAAAATATTTTCTAAATTCGTGGCTGTTTGGTTATAGCTGACTAAGGTACTATCAAATTGTCGAAAATCTAAAAAACTCAAGATAGAAGCAGAAATTGAATTTGTGACAGCAATCCAAACATCTAATTTACTTGCAGCTAAATAAGTACCAATTCCACCAAGAATATAAATCCACCATTGCCACCATTGCCATTTTTTATCTAGTGCTAGGGTTTTTCTTCGATACCAAAGCATTTGATCCATCAAGCGCAAGTCTATATATTCTGCTGCGCTCAAGACTGAGAAGCGATCGGTATCTTGAGGATAATTATTATCACTATTTTCCGAGGATTCAGGGATACGAAGAATCCATTTAACGAGACGAGATAATTGATGAGTGAAGTTAGTTAATGGCGTTTGGATAATATTGCCGATCCTTCTATAAACTATGATGAGAAGAGGTGATTTTTGATTGGGTTGTGCCCCATCCCAATATAATCCTCCTTGATTGACTTGGGTTTTCATCAGTCGTTCACTAATGGTTTGAATTTCCCTCGCAAAGTTACTATCACGCGTCTCAAGCTTTCGATATTCCCCGACTTGAGTGCGGTAGCGATAAATTTCTTGTTTGATAGTTTCAGCACTTCCTCGCAATAAAATCCAGCTAACTCCGCGATCAAATTTGACTGCTCCGGCTAATAGGATACTGACTGCAATGGGGGCGATGATTACAGAAGTATTCAGGATATTTCCTAGATAAGAGAGAATATCTATATCAAATCTTGTTGCTTGAAATTGGGAGTTTAAAACTGCCAACAATGTTACGAAAATGCTTAAACGAAGAATCAGTAATCGGAGAAAAGTAACCCGTTTTTGGACTTTAACTGCACTGAGATCGTAAACATCATAAATTTTCCAAGCACGATCTAGAAGCTTGTGATTAAGTTTGGAAGGTTGCCATGAGGAATTGGAGTTAACAACTTCTGTCATTGTGATAATTATGCCTTAAGTTTTTCTCTTAATAATTGCTCTAATTGAGAAAAGGGATCGCAGAGATTGAAAACCGTCACTTGTCCCGTTTCGATTAAGGAGGCGATTTCTTGACGCATTTCTTGTTCTGAATTGGAAAGGGAAAAAGCGATTTCATCGGCTAAACGGCCACTTTGGCCAATGACAATTAAGGGGCGATGAAGTTTAACATTTTCGGTGGCATCTACTAAGGCGATCGCACCACCATTGATTAAAATTGTGAGGGAAGGATGCTCCCCTGCTAAGGTACTGGCTATCTGAGCTAACCAAGGGGACTCATTCCCCCACTCTGAACCCGGAACCAGGAAAAAATGAGTATGATGGGGTTCTAGGGTGGCTGCTTCGGGGGAAGGGTTAGGATGATTAAGAAATCGGACTAAACCGATGGGAGAAACGCCAATGAGTGGAAATGTCCCGTTGATGTTGTGTCTCGCATTGCCCATTAAACCCATTACGCCAGCATCCGTTCCCCCATCAGCAACGAATAAGTCTAATTCTTCTGCGAGAGGGGCTAAAACTTCGACAAATAAATGTTGTAGTCGCACTAAGTCTGTTTTACCAATTTTACTCGCACCGCCAATGACAACGAGAACCGGACGATGTTGTGTGAGGTTCACAGTTGACATCGCAGAGGTCAAATCTTGTCCAGGTTGAACTTTGAGAACTTGAGCGGTTGATTTATTGTCAAAGGTTAGGGTAAAGCTGCTTTCCATCTGGAGGCAATGGGATTAACTCATTTCATTCTAGTAGGAGATGAGACTCTTTGACACTCTCCCGTTAAATCAAAGATTGTAACGGGAGATTCTTGCTTCTTTCAGATTGCCTCGTAACTAGATGCTAATTTCTTAACACCCCCGTCCGACCGACTCCACAAGCTTTTTATGTTTCCTGGTTTCTATCCAGAACACGGGCTGCCCGACCGCAAAAAGTATTAGTTTTTCTAGTCCCTCAAAGTTTTACATTACCAGGGATTAGTGGTAAAAACCCCATACTTTGACTCTTCAGTTTTCATGGTACTTTTTTTGTTTTTGTTTATTAACCGGCCCACATTACTGGTCACTCGATTATAATAATAATTGTACTCCAATCAAGGGAACATGGCCAGGGATAAGAGCATTAAAGTTAGGTTAACCGACGACGAATTTGAACGTATTACACTTTACGCTAAATCTAAAGGGTTTTCTGTCTCTGAGGTTATTCGTGATTATATTAAGCGTTTACCTAAAGCCGACTCCCTTCGGTCGATTTTTCTGCTGCTTGTCATTCATCTCGCCGTTAACCTGTCGGTGTAACGGGAGTCCTCTGACAACATTTAAGATAG
>JASJEA010000243.1 GCA_030064935.1 Crocosphaera sp.
AACTAGCGATACTGCCAATGGAGGGAGTGTAAGACGGCTAGGAGGTAAGATTTCTTGCCTCTTAGACGCAACTCCCAATGAGATTGGAAGCCCTAACTATATTGCTTGCAATTAGTTAGGGTAGTTCACGTCTCCTGAAAATACCAAACATACTTGACGTAAAGCATCAATATTTCCGTTTCCCTCAATCTTCAAACTGAGGGGAGCGGACTTTTGATAATGGCATTTAAAGCTAATTCACCAAATTGATATGGTATCGTGTCATTTAATCTAAATTAATAGTGATTCCTCATTATACTGATCAATAAAATACAAAATTGCTCCTTTTAGAATTCCCGTCAATTTATCGAACCGAGAAGTCAACCCCTCAACTGTATAACTTGAGATGAAAGTAACGATACATAGATGTGAGCCTAACCTCAATTGTTTGAAGTATGAGTAAACCCCTTCTTTTTGCTTTGTGTGGTGCAGAAGTATGCTTGATCGCATCCCTTATAGGAGAATTTTTTTGGCGATCGCCCATCCCCAATGACTATCACCTCCCTCCATACCTACCATTGATATTATGTTTGTTGTGTGTATTACCAGTAGCACGGATAAAGAAATTAAAGGGGTTAAAGACGGAATACAATCAGATTCTCAAGTGGGTTTACTGGCTTTTGGCGATCGCTTTAGTGGAGAAGAAAGCAAAATTTTGCAATTTTGGGAGTATATTTTTACCCCAGATACCATTTACTTTAGTCAACAAGTGGCAACCCTGACTATTGAAAAAAAGTAACATTATGATAAGATACCTTCTCACTTTGCATACCCAAGATTCACCGCCACAAGGTTATCAATATCCTTTAGAATTAGAACAATATCATGAAGATAACCCTGAAAAAATTTTTACCCCAGAAGCTTGTAAAACATTAAAAAATTATTTGGAACATAAAAGTTCATGTACCATTCGAGAGCATCACCTCAATCAAATGATTAATACTTGGATCGAGGATATTGCAGAAGGCTATCGAGAGACAAGTATTCATTTAGATTTACCGTTTTTATTTGAAGAAAATGTTGAAAAAATACAAGATTTAGGCAATCAAGAATTACCTAATTTATTTCCCCCAGACTTAACAGGAATAGAACCCAGTTTCGGAGTTTTGCCCAGTTTAGAAGATATCTATAGTCCTTAGTTTATTACTTGTTTTTGGAGAAAATTGATGCTTAATGTCTCTTTAACCACCCATCGCAATTTTTTACCAGCAGACACACCAGATCAAAGATTGTTTCTGATGATGAAGATTCGACCCCAAGCAGATGCGGCAAAAAGTCGTCCTTCTACCACTTTTGCTTTTCTCATTGACACCAGTGGTTCCATGTACGATAAAGCAGGAAACGGAGAAGAAACCAGTAAATTAGAAGTGGTGATTAAATCCCTAAAAAAGTTACTCCATTCAGGAAGATTGAATCAAGAAGATCGCCTAGCTTTAATTCGCTTTGACTCTGAAGCCTCAACAATAATTGGTTTAACCCCTGCCACAGAAATTAGTAAAATTGAATCCGCCATTGACCAATTAACAAAATTTAGTGGCGGAACTTGTTTAGGTAGAGGACTCGAAGAAGTTTTATCCCTCTTAGAATACCAAGTAATGACCTCCAAAAGAGTCTTAATTTTTACCGATGGTCAAACGATTGGAGAAGAAGATTGTCGTCAACTAGCCGCTCGATTTGCGGGGAATAATATTCCTGTTACTGCCTTAGGAATTGGAGATTACAACGAGGAATTATTGGTTAATTTAAGTGACACAACCGGAGGACAATTAGGCCACATTGTAGCGGGAACACCCTCGGCTCATCAAATTGCCATTAGTGACTTTCCTAATTATATTATTCAAGCCTATCAACAAGCTCAAAATGAAGTCATTAATAATATAAAATTAGACATTAGAAGTGTTAAAGGGGTTAATCTAAACAAGATTACTCGTGTCTATCCAGATCAGGCTGAGTATTCCCTTTCAACTCCCCCGTATCCCATGGGGAATGCGATCGCAGCAGACGACACAATCTATATCCTAGAATTCAATATTGATAGTCGTACCAGTTCTCGCGCCCGCATTGCTCAAATTGGACTAACCTACGATATTCCAGGGTTAAACCGACGAGGAGAGCAACCTCCTCTAGATGTAGTAGTTCAGTTTTTAGCCGGTCAAGGAGGGGCAGCCCAAGTTAATCAAGAAGTGATGGGATATGTGCAACAGCGCAATATTGGTCAGTTAGTGGGAGATGCCACCAAAGTAGCTGATCAAGACCCAGAAAAAGCCGAAAAATTACTAGAAACTGCTCGACGCATGACTGTAAAAATTGGCAATAATGAGATGTTAGCATCTTTGAACCAAGCCAGTGATGAATTACGAAAAACCAGAAAAATCTCAGCTAATACCCGTAAAACTGTAAAAATGGGGTCAAGAGGCAAAACGGTGAAAATGAACAGCGATATCAATGATGAACTAGCTTCCGATGCTGCAATTCGTAACTTAACAGGAACTTAATTTAAGGAGAATTGATCATGGTAAATGAATGTCCGGTATGTGGTTATGAAGGAAATCCCAAAGATGCTGAATTTTGTGAAACCTGTGGCGCAGAATTAGATCATAGTTCTTCTTCCGTTTCAGAGTCTACCACTCCCTCAGCTTCAAGATCAACAGCATCCCCATCCATACAACCTTCATCAGAGGTACAAACGCCACCCCCTCCATCCATACAACCCCCACCTCCCCCATCAATACAACCTCCACCTCCCCCATCCATACAACCTCCTGCCCCGACACTAAATACCACACCCTCTCCGACTATCACCACACCCTCAGCAACGCCTTCTATCCCCTTAGAATCACCTTCTGTAACTCCAATAACAGCGACAGCAAGACTAATTTCCAAAGTTCCCAATGCGCCTGCTCCAGAATTTCTGATTACTAATCATGCCTTAATTGGCATTTTTACACCAGAATCTGGGCCCGTTGATATTGATTTGGAAAATTTTTTAGGGAATGAAACAATTTCTAAACAACACGCAGAAATTATTTATGAAAATGGGACTTGGATGGTTAAAGATAGTTCCACCAATGGAACTTATATTAAACCATTTGGACAAACTCGATTTGGAGCAAGAATTATGGGGCCAACTACATTGAAAAATGGTGATGAGGTGGCCTTTGCTAAGGTAGTATTTACCTTCCAAAGTGCTTAAATTAAACTTTTTGGGGGGAGTAAATAATTCAGTGATTAACTTTTACTCTCCCATCCTCTTTTCAAGAATTATTTATGACTATGAATTCTCACTCTACCACAGAAAAAGCTATATTAACCATAGCCGAAAAAGTTAGTTTTGACTTAGAAGATTATCACATCAAAATACTTTCCTATCTTGGCTGTTTTACCCCTCAAGTGTTTACCTTTAAGGTTGAATGTAATCGTCTTAATTTTGAATCAAACCAAGGAGAAATACCTCAGTTAGGTTTGTTAAGAGTGGGTGACTTAAGCAGTGGTTTAGTTCGTGAATTAGAAATCAGGAAAGCTCTGAAGAATTATGGTTTGATTGTTCCCTTACTAGCTCAAATACAAAAAGATTCAGTGGTAGTTGATGTTCGAGAAAATAGTCATTTTGAACAACTAATAGAAAAAGATCAAAGTGAGATAGAGATAGTAGAAAATCAGACAAATATGATTTTTTTGATAACTGAAGAAGATATAAAAAACCATGACAATATTGAAAAGGATACTGATGATTATCCTAGAGAAAATATAGAACAAGAAGAGATTAATGAGGTAATAGAATTGGAAGCGTATAAACTGTTAGAAAAAGATGATATGAATCCTCAAGAAAGTGACTTAGAAGAAGAGTATTTACCCGAATATATCTTAGAAGAAGAGTTAGAAAATCCATCCACACATATTTTACTACTAAGTGAGTTTCCTTCATTTGAAAATTCTTTAGAATCCTTGATAGAACAGTATTCTTATCAGGAATCCGTATTAGATTTATTAGCACTCAATTTAATTATTCAATTGTGCCAATGTTGTTCATATTTATCAGAGAGAAAATGGCATTTAATCAATTTAGTTCCTACCTTAACTGAGTTTAAAGAACGTTTAATGATTTATGATTTAACCCAAATATTTCCTGAAAAAGATATACTTTCTACTGGATTAAATGGAGCATATTGCGCTCCAGAATTAGCCACCAGTTCTCCTATTGATGAATTAATGAGCAGTTATACAGTGGGGGCGTTACTTTATAAAATTATTCATCATCAATTACCAAATCATGAGGATGGTTTTGACATTAAAGTGAGTCCCATTCCTCAAGTTTATCAATTACTCAAAAAAGTGCTTTCTCCAATTCCTGAAGAACGCTTAACTTTAGTTGGATTACGTCAACTTTTACTCAAAATTCGTCAAGAAATTACTCTTAAAAAAGTGAGTTGGAATATGGCAAGCAGTTCGACAGTGGGGTTATCTTTAGAGCGCTTACAGAATGAAGATTATTTTGGGTTTAAACAACAACAGATCAATGCACAAGAAACCTTAATGATAGCAGTCGTTGCTGATGGAATGGGAGGTATGGCAAAAGGAGAAGTAGCCAGTAGAATAGCAGTAGAAACTGTTTTAAACGAGAGCATTTTAACAGAGTTTAAAGATCCACAAGAAAGAAATAATTGGTTAGTGAATGTTTTTCAAAAAGCGAATCAAGCGATCGCCTCAGAAGTTGATAATGGAGGGACAACATTGAGTGTGGTTTTAGCCCTTAATGAACAGTTAATGATTGGCCATGTGGGAGACAGCCGAATTTATTTATTACGTCAGGGAAATTTAGAACAAATTAGTCAAGATCATTCCTATGTTGCCCTATTAGTTAATAATGGGGAAATTACAGAAGAAGAAAGTAAAAATCATCCGGATCGTAGTCTTCTTTTGCGCTCATTAGGCTCAAAAAATACTTTAAGTCATGATTATGTTCAAAATTTGACTGCAACCACTAACCACTTAGTATTAACTTTAGAAAATAATGATTTATTATTACTATGTTCCGATGGAATTTGGGATCTAATTTCTCAGGAAAAAATACAAGATATTTTTAGTGATCCACATCTTGCTCTTCAAGATGCAGTTAACCTGATTATTGATAATGTATTAGAGGCAGGTGCATCTGATAATGCTACAATCTTAGCATTAGAGTATAATATTGTTAATTAAATTATTAAATAAAGGGGAAAATATTATGTCACAAGAAAAGCACAAAAAACTATTTTTCTACTCTGAACTACTCAATATATATGACGCATAAAATATAGACTATCCAGAAGCAAATGAGTTTAAGTAATTGAATATATCATCTTTATCTTAGTAAGTAAATACCCTGAATTTCTCACTCTATTTATTGTATTCTTTTTCCTATCATTATTAACCTATGCTTTGTCTAAATTGTCTTAATGAAAACCCAGATAACGCAACTCAATGTAGAACCTGTGGTGCCCCTTTAAATACTTTTCAAGAGACAAAAAATATTAACTCGTCTGATGTTTCAATGCCATCTTCTATGCTTCATTTACAGCAAGGTTTTCTCTTAAAAAATGGTAATTATCAGGTTCAATCTCTATTAGGTCAGGGAGGTTTTGGAATTACTTATAAAGGAATTTATACTCCCAACGGAGCAGAAGTTGCTATTAAAGAATTATGGCCAGAACAAGCAGCAAGACAAGGAAAAAATGTGGTTTGGTCGCCAACTATAACTCCGAAAGAAAAACAAGAACAAATTAGTAAATTTTTTGTAGAAGCTAACAATCAAAATAAATGTCAGCATCCTAATATTGCCCAAGTATATGATTGGTTTTCTGAAAATGATACAGCCTATATTGTCTTACAATTTATAGCTGGTAAATCTTTATTCGGTATCTTTAGAGAAGAAGGTGTTTTAGCAGAAAGTAGAGTTAGAAGATATTTTATTCAAGTTGCTGAAGCTTTAAAAGCTGTTCATAATAATAATTTTCAACACCGAGATATTAAGCCAGAAAATATTTTAATTGATGCCAATGACAATGCAATTTTAATCGATTTTGGTGCCACTAGAGAATTTATTGCTGGGCAAACCAAACAAATGACCAGAATGTTGACCCCTGGTTATGCACCTTTTGAACAATATAGTCTCAAAAGTAAACGGTATCCTGCAACTGATTTTTATTCTTGTTGTGCATCTATCTATGAGCTATTAACAGGGCAAATACCTGTTGAGTCAATAGAAAGAACTGTTCCTCCTGATCCCTTGATTGCTCCTCGTAAAATTAATAGTAATATTTCGCTATCTATGGAAAAAATTATCCTCATTGGCATGAAAATGAACGTTAAAGAACGTTTTAAAACGGCTGATGACTTTATTGATGCACTCAAAGGAAATCTAATTTCTCCCTCTCATAAACAAGCAAAAATATTGCTTAAAGCTGGCAAATTGCTAGAGGCATCTCAAACTTATAATAAGTGCCTAAAAGATGAATCTGATAATCCAACAATTGCTATTGAGTATGCTATCCTTTCTATTCATATTAATGATGATCAAGCTAAAATTGCAGCCGAACAAGCTATTCGTCTTAATCCCAATGAAGGTAGAGCATATGGTATTTTAGGATTAGTTTATTGTCGTCAAGCAAAGTGGATGGAGGCAGTTAAAAATTTGAAAAAAGCAGCGACTCTAACTCCAAATCAAGTTTGGATTCAAGCAAATTATGCTTGGGCTCTAGGAAAAATAGGTGAATTAAATCAAGCAGAAAATACTGTCAAAATCGCATTAAAATTGAAGACAAATTGTGATTTTTCTTGGGGGATTTATGGATGGATTTTATTTCAGAAGAGACAATATAAACCAGAGAAAATAAATGAATTTGGAGCTATTAGTTGTGCAATAAAAGCAATTAATTTATCTAGTTCATCCTCAATTAAAAAATGGGTATATCCCTATCTAATTATTGCTTTATCAAACATAACTCATCCCATTAGTGGAGGCAGTTTAAAGAGCAAAATTGATTCTTGTTTACAACAATTACCAGATCATTCTTTTGTCTTAGGATTTAAGGCTTGGCAACACTTTTACTTACAAGAATTTTCTCAGGCTTTATCTATTTTCAAACAAGCCAGTCAAGATTCCAAGGCACAAGCTTGGATTTTAACTAATACTGCTATTATCCAAGAGTATTTAGGGAACCTATCAGAAGCGATACAAACTTATGAAAATTGCTCGCAAAAAATTGCTCAATTTCCCTTTCTTCACTATCG
>JASJEA010000244.1 GCA_030064935.1 Crocosphaera sp.
TTGAGACTCCCTGGGTTAAAACCGCAGGGATTCTAGAGGTTATCTAATCAGGGGATAAATCCACCTGATTAGACATTACCCTAGTTAGGGGGACTCCCATTGACCCCATCCTTTAAACCGTCTGCATCCATTACAGATACAGTTTTCTCAAGGCGCGGAATGCGCTCCCGCTTTCCTCTCGGATTTTAAATCCGAGAGGGTCGGGAGTCTAAAGGACATGAAAAACCTAACCATTGACCTATATTTTGACTGGCATTCCAATCAGAATTACATTGATAACCATCAAAACCTCTAAACCAATGTCCATTTCTCTTCCCAATTACACCGTTTCTATGGTCTGATTTAGAAGTATAGGGTGCAGGTATTAATTCAAAAGGTACACCATTTTTGATAGCTTTATAACGAGTTAACGTTTCTAACTGGAAATATGACCAAGTATGGCGACTATTTCCAGCATCAGACCTAACTTTTTTAGATTGTTTTGAAGTTTGCCTAATCTTAGATAAATCTTCAAATCTCAATCCCATACCATAGTCTTTGGCAAATTGAACTAACTGTTTAGAAATACAATGATTGATGTAGGTTATGATCCGTCTTTCTTTAGATTCTAGGCGTTTAATTACTTTACGCTTATTGGCTTTTTGGAGTTGTTTTCTAAGTTTTTGATAGCGTCTTCTTAAATGTTTGATTTGACCACATTTGTCTTCGTCTCTGGGCATTTTTGTGAAAAAGTTGCACATAAGTTGCAAAACCCTGGTAGAAACCTTCAAAAAATGCGATAATACCTACTTGGTAATTGGGAGGAAATCCTTAATGCGACTATCTCAGATGCTTTTTGTCACTCTACGGGAAGATCCGGCTGAGGCAGAAATTCCTAGTCATAAACTTTTGCTAAGGGCGGGTTATATTCGTCGTATTGGAAGCGGTATTTATGCGTATTTACCCCTGATGTGGCGTGTATTACAAAAAGTTTCTCAAATCGTACGCGAAGAAATGAACGCGGCAGGGGCTCAAGAATGTCTACTGCCGCAGTTGCAACCCTCAGAGTTATGGAAGGAGTCCGGACGTTGGGAAACCTATACTAAAGCAGAAGGTATCATGTTCTCTTTAGTCGATCGTCAGCAAAGAGAGTTAGGGTTAGGGCCAACCCATGAAGAGGTGATAACGACGGTAGCTAAAGATATGATTCGTTCCTATCGACAATTACCTATTAATTTATATCAAATTCAAACAAAATTTCGAGATGAAATTCGTCCTCGGTTTGGCTTGATGAGAGGAAGAGAATTTATTATGAAAGATGCTTATTCTTTTAATGAAGATGAGGCAAGTTTACAAAAAAGTTATGAGGCAATGGATCAAGCTTATCGTAATATTATTAGTCGTTGTGGGTTAGCTTTTAGGGCAGTAGAAGCTGATTCTGGTGCGATTGGTGGCTCAGCTTCGCAAGAATTTATGATCCTAGCCGAAGCAGGAGAAGATGAGGTTTTATATACAGAAGATGGTAAGTATGCGGCTAATGTAGAAAAGGCTATCTCTCTTCCTGCTGAGGTAGAAACATCTCCATTTGTTACTTATGAGAAACGAGAAACACCTGAATGTAACACGATTGAAAAATTATGCAAATTTTTACAATGTTCTCCTACTAATATTGTAAAAAATGTTCTCTATGAAGCGGTTTATGATAATGGAAAAACGGTTTTAGTTTTAGTTAGTATTCGAGGGGATCAAGATGTTAATGAAGTGAAGTTGAATAATGAGTTAGTTAAACTTGCCACTCAGTATCAGGCAAGTACCTTATTAGCATTAACCGTTCCTGATGAAAATGCTCAGAAAAAATGGACAAAAAAACCGCTACCGATGGGCTATATTTCTCCTAGTTTAGAAGATGATTATATTGCTTCTGGAGAGTATATTGAAGGGAAGTTTTTGAGAATAGTAGATAAAACGGCTGTTGATTTGAAAAACTTTGTTACAGGAGCCGACGAAATCGGTTATCATCTAGTAGGAGTAAACTGGGGAAAAGAGTTTAAATTACAGCCTTTAATCTTTGATATTAGAAAAGCAATGATAGGCGATCGCTCAGTTCATGATACGACTCAAATCTTAGCTAGTGCTAGGGGAATTGAGGTGGGACACATTTTCCAATTAGGGACTAAATATTCTCAAGCAATGGGTGCAACTTTTACTGACGAAAATGGAGAGGAAAAGCCAATTGTTATGGGGTGTTACGGTGTAGGGGTATCCCGTTTAGCACAGGCTGCAGTAGAACAATCGTACGATAAAGATGGGATGATTTGGCCCACAGCAATTGCTCCTTATCATGTCATTGTTATTGTCCCCAATATTAACGATAAAAATCAAATGGAAGTGGCAGAAAATATCTACCATGAATTGAATAAAATGGGGGTAGAAACCCTGTTAGATGATCGGGATGAACGGGCTGGTGTTAAATTTAAAGATGCTGATTTAATTGGTATTCCTTACCGTGTTGTTACCGGGCGATCGCTAAAATCAGGTAAAGTTGAAGTGGTAGCTAGAAAAACCAAAGAATCTCAGGAGGTTGAGGTAACAGAAGTGGTGAACACCTTACATAGTTGGGTTGTGGAAAATTAAGAATTAAGAATGGATGATTTTAATCTTAATTAACGTGAGTTCGGGGTTATTCTTTTTTAAAGGAGACAATGAGGGTTTGAGACTGCTGATTTGGGTAAGTTGTCTCCAAATTGCCCTATATCGACCTCAGGTTTAATTAATTCTCTATTCTTGATTACTTACCTATTATGATAGTATAGCCAATCTTGTATTTCTTTCGCTAACCAAGTACATTCTCCCTCTTTAAGATTTTCTCCAATGATATAACTTCTTTGTTTTGTTCTTATTTTGACTGAATGACTTTTAGTACCTTCATATAAGAAAATACCAAGGATATCTTCATTAAATTTATCAATAGACTGATAAGTTAATCCAAAAATAGTTCTTTTTATTTTAAAAGAATTACCTAAAAAAACCACTTTCATATCTTTGCAATATTGATAAACAAACAGTAAAAATAAAAGAGAAAAGGGAAAGAATGTTAAGGTTATAATACCAAGGATCATTATGGTAATAAATAAGTTGGTATTTCCCATTTGATAAGTCATTTTCGGAGGTAGATATAAAGATAGTTTATTGTAGCTTTTTGTAATAATAAAACGGCTATATGTAGGTTGAATTAGTTGGTTAGCAGAATTATTAGGAGTGTGGGGTAACTGTTTTGTTTGCAAACAATCTAATGCCTCTTTTGCTGTTTGAAATCTTTTTTCTATGGAGATATTAGTCGCTTTTTCTAACCAATATAGAAAATAGTTGGCAATTTTAACGTGCTCAGAAACTTGAATTTGAGAGTCTTGATGAGGTAAGTCAACGGGAGATATTCCTGTTAATAAATGAATTAAAGTTGCCCCCAATGCGTAAATATCTGATGCGGGTATAGCCCTTCCCCAAAATTGTTCTAAGGGTGCATAACCACTACTTCCTACTACTGTAAAAGTTACACCCGTGACAGCACCCTGTGCTTGTACGGCACCAAAGTCAATTAAATAAATATGATTATCTTCCCCTAAAATGAGGTTACTGGGTTTAATATCTCGATGAATCACTAAAGGGTTTAAGCTATGTAAATAAACTAATATTTCTAAAATTTGTATGGCAATATTATAGGTTTCTTTTTCACTAAAAATCTTTCCCTTTTCTAGTAATTCTTGTAAAGATGAGCCTGGAATATGATCTTGCACTAACCCAAACCAAGCAACTCCTCCTCCTAGGTTTTTATCAAGATCAAAATAGTTTCTATATTTGGGTATTTTTTTATGTTCTAGAGATTGTAATACTTGGGCTTCTCTTTCAAATAATTTTAATTCTTCCCACTGCATTTGGGGACTAAATGCTAATAGTTTGACCGTAACATTTTCTTGCGATCGCTTATCCATTGCTAACCAAGTTTGATGGCCATTTGCTGTTTGTCCTAGTCTTTGTTTCAGTTGATAGTTATCAATAAGAATATCGCCGCAATTAAACATAATTTTCAATTAATCTACTTTAACAAATCTTTGATTTCTCTTGCTAACCAAAGGGCTTCATCTTCTGTTAAATTATCCCCTAACATATAAATCATTTGTCTGGTATTAATACTAACTTTATATTGTTTGAATAGTTGATGAATGAATACACCAATAACATGAGCTTTCTGGTTTTGGTTTTCAAGATAATTGAATCCTAAGATTTTTTGTTGTATTTTTAAAGTTTCTTGCTCAAAAATCAAGTTAGTTTTAGCCCCCAGACGAATAATGGTATAGATAGTTATAAGACTCAGTATGGTTAAAAAACTAATTCCTCCCATGATTTCTAAAGAAGCGATTATAAAATCTGAGTTGTTTACAGTTATCCCGGTAATGATTAGTGAAAAAGGGATGAAAAACAATCCTGAAACAGTTATCAAAGGAATCACCATTTTAGGATTTGATTTTTTTAAAATAGTTTTTTGGTTTAAAATTGTTTCCAATAAATTTGATTGAGAGGAGGGAATTGTTAAGTGGATAGAGTCGGAATTTTTAGTAAGTTTAATTTTGTTCTTTAATATCTTTTTTTGCGATTCACTTAAATTAATGCGGCTATATCTATTGTCATTTTTTGGAGGATTTTTTAAACAATGTAAAGCTTCTCTTGCACTTTGATATCGTTGAGAAATTTTAATCTCTGTTAAAGTTTTTAACCACTGTTTCAAAGTCGGTTTAATACTAACTTGATCTTCAAAATTAAGTTGATAATCCTGATTATGTAAATCGGTGGGAGAAATACCTGTTAAAAGATGAATTAATGTAGCTCCTAATGCGTATAAGTCAGAAGAAGGAACGGCTTTTCCCCAAAATTGTTCTAAGGGAGTATAACCACTGGTTCCTACTACTGTAAAGCTAATATTTGTCACAGAAGTTTCATCTTGAACTGCTCCAAAATCAATTAAATAGATGTTATCATCTTCTCCTAAAATTAAATTACTTGGTTTAATATCTCGATGCAAAACAGGAGGATTTAATTCATGCAAATAAATCAAAATATTGAGGGCTTGAATAGCAATTTTTTTGATTTGAATCTCAGAAATTCTGTGACTCTGTTCTAATAATTCTTGTAAAGATTTTCCTGGAATATAATCTTCTACTAGGGCAAACCAAGGGACACCATTGCCTACCTCTTGAGAAATTTCAAAATAGTTTTGATACCGGGGAATAAAAGGATGTTCTAACCCTTGTAAAACTTGAGCTTCTCGTTCAAAGAGCTTAAATTGTTCCCAAGATAGTTGAGGATTAAAAGCTAATAATTTAACCGTTACTTGTCCATAAACTTTAGGTTTAAACATCTGATTAAAGCGAAAATACCACTTTAACCAAGGTATTTTTTTAGCTTTGTTGATAGATAAATCAATGGGAGATAAAAGATCATCCGCTAACCAAGTCTGATGTCCAATAGCTGTTTTTCCCAAGGGTTCTAAAAGTCGATAACGTTTGTAGAGAATATCCCCAACTTGAAACATAATATTGATAATGATTTAATTATTCATTCTCCATTTATATAGTAATTGATACCCAAAAAAGCTAGTTTATTGATTAAAATTTATATTTCCTGTCACCCTCAACTCTCATAATAGAAACAGAGAACCAGTTATGAGATATTAAGAATGAGTACCAATCAGACCATGAAAGTCGGTATCCTAGGCTTCGGGGGACTCGGACAAGCTGCGACCAAAGTTCTCGCCCCAAAACAAGAAATGGACTGGGTTGCGGCTGCCGATCTCAAAGGTTATGCTTACTGTGAGACTGGATTAGAGCCTCAAAAGGCGATCGCTACCTACCATCAACAAGGATCGATTGGCTATCTTGAACCTCACGGAACCCTTAGCAACCATAGTATCAAAAACTTACTAGAAACTGCTCAGGTTGACGGCTACTTTTTAGCCCTTCCTAACCTTCCTAACACCTTTATGGCTGATGTTGCTAGACAGTTTATCGCTTCGGGGTGGAAAGGAGTTTTAGTGGATGCCCTCAAGCGCACCAGTGCCGTTGAACAACTGCTACAAATACGCAGGGAGTTAGAAACTGCCGGCATTACCTATATGACAGGATGTGGAGCTACTCCTGGTTTATTAACTGCTGCTGCTGCGGTTGCTGCTCAAAGTTATCATGAGATTCATCAGGTAAAAATTACCTTTGGTGTAGGTATTGCTAATTGGGAGGCTTATCGGGCTACCATTCGTGAGGATATCGCCCATTTACCAGGATTTAATGTCGATAAAGCCAAGGCGATGAGTGATGCTGAAGTGGAGGCTTTTCTCGATCAAACCAATGGGATCTTAACCCTGGAAAATATGGAACACGCTGACGATATTATGTTAGAGTTAGCCGGTATTTGTTCTCGCGATCAGGTTACGGTTGGGGGCGTGGTAGATACTCGTAACCCGAAAAAGCCTTTAAGTACAAATGTCCAGATAACAGGGCGCACTTTTGAGGGGAAAATTTCTACCCATACCTTTACATTAGGAGATGAAACCAGTATGGCGGCTAATGTTTGCGGACCGGCTTTTGGTTATCTCAAAGCAGGGTTTTCTTTACATCGTCGTGGTATTCATGGCCTATTTACAGCAGCAGAAATAATGCCCCATTTTGTTAGATAAATAGTCAACTTAGACTAGAGATATGAACATTGTAGAGGTCAACACAAGTTGACCTCTACTTAGGAAAATTGGGACAAAACAATTTGATTGCATCGATTCCTAAAGCTAAAATTAAACCAACAACCACCGAACGATTAATAAATTATTGTGAGTCTAAACGTTTACTAATTGCTTTAACTTCTGCATCGAGGGTTTTGATTTCTCCTTTTAATTGCGCTTCTAGAGTATCGATTCTTCCTGTTAAGTTAGTTTCTAAATTATCCATTTTGGCATTCAAATCAGTTTCAAGTTTATCCATTCTCCCATTCAAGTCAGTTTCAAGTTTATCCATTCTCCCATTCAAATCACTTTCAAGTTTATCCATTCTCCCATTCAAATCACTTTCGAGTTTATCCATTCTCCCATTCAAGTCACTTTCGAGTTTATCCATTTTCCCAGTTAACTCAGCTTCAAGTCTCACTTGACTAACTTTGATGTCTGTCACATCTTTTTGTAGAAAGTCTAATTTTTGATTAATTTGGCCTAAGACTTCTTCTAGGGAATAAGTAACGGTATTGACACTCCCACCGTTAATTGCTATCGCAATGTAACGGGGGATTCTTGATTCATAGAGGCCAGCTTTTTAATACAAGTATTAACGAGTCTTACAGTCTCTCCACAAGCTTGAAATTCCGTCTGTCCGG
>JASJEA010000037.1 GCA_030064935.1 Crocosphaera sp.
TCATTTGAGGAGGGCGAGGCTTAACCAGACTCTCTATCTAACTTTCAGGCTTTTCTCTTCATTATACCTCTCCCAGAGTGATGAAAGAGGGATATTAGGGCGTGTCTGCAAAATGTTAAACTAAGTAAAACTACTCATTGATTGTTAATAATGGCGATCGCAGAAAAACTGGAAAATCAAGAGTACGGTAGGGGAGACTTAAGTGATGCCCAATGGAAAAAACTAGACCCCTTACTCCCACCCCAAAAACCGAACAGAGGAAGACCAGCAGAGGACCATAGAAAGATAATCAATGGAATATTGTGGATTTTAAGGACTGGGGCGCCCATAACGGATTGGCCAATCCGTTATGGGATTCATAGCACCGTTTCCAGTCGCTTTTATCGATGGCGAAAAGTGGGGATTTGGGATGATATTTTAGCTAAACTCCAAACAATGGCAGATTATGAGGGTCGAATTGACTGGGAAGTGCATTTAGCAGATAGCACTGTTGTCAGAGCGCATCAACACGCGGCGGGAGCAATCATATGGGCAAGAAAACCACGCATTAGGGCGAAGTAAGGGAGGATTTAGTACAAAAGTCCATATTCGAGCGGAAGGATTTGGTAAACCGATGATTTTTGTTCTTACTTCAGGAGAACGTCATGATACTGTGCGATTTGACCAACTACTTCAAGGGGGAAAAGTTAAACGCAAGGGTAGAGGAAGACCAAAAAGCCGTTTTCGGTACTTTTTGGGAGACAAAGCTTACAGTAGTCAGGACATTCGCAAAAACTCCGCAAAAAGGGTGTAACTCCTATAATTCCTCGAAGAAGTACCGAAAAGAAAAGAGAACGTTTTAACAAAGGATTATACAGAGAAAGAAATCAAGTAGAACGGCTAATCAACCGTCTTAAACAGAATAGAAGAATAGCAACTCGTTACGAGAAAAATGCTGTCAATTACTTAGCTATGTTAACAATTGCTTCAATTTTATTATGGTTATAATTTAAAATTGTATTTAGAAGAGTTGCTATTTGAATAATAAATATTAAATAACATAAAGTTGGCTTGACAAAATACCAACTCTGTAGTTTCTTGGAAAAAAATATAATAAAAATTTTAGAATAGACTTTAATCTATGAAGATTGATTAATTAATTGATTAATTTGAATAATTAGTGGGTTGGCGATCGCCTTTCATAGTTCCAAAATTGACTTTGCAGACACGCCCTAGTCTGCCCAAACTATCGTAGCTATAGTTGGTTGTGTAAGTGTTGGTTCCATCTTGAATAGTAACCTGAGTTTTTCTGCCTAGCTCATCAAATATATAATCATGTAAAAAATTCCGTATAGACCCCCTATTATACTCAATACTAAATTTATTCTCGGTTTGATCGAAATTGAATCGGGTAACATCACCACTACTACTATCAGTGATATTAGTAACCAGGCTATCAGTTGCACTGTATTGAATAATCTTTCCATCACTGTAAGTCTTCTTGGTAACTTGATAATTATCATTGTATTCGTAGCTAATCTCCTGACCGCGACGATTAACAGATTTTGTTAACAAGCCATTGGTATCATAGAAATACTTATCCTGAGTACCGTCTTCGTAGATGATACTGGTCAAATTACCGCGACTATCATAGGCATAGAGAATATCGTTACCGCGTGCATCTCTAAAACCACTCAAGTTATTGGAATCAGCATCATAGGTAAAGTGAATAGTTTGATTGAGCGCATCGGTTTGACTGGTAATATTGCCAGCCTCATCGTAAGTAAAACTGGCACTAAATCCTAATTCGCCATTAATACCAACCAAGTTACCCGCTTCATCGTAACTATAGTCAGTGGTGCGTCCCAAAGGATCTATAGTTTGGCTAATTTGTCCCTGGTCGTTGCGTAATTGTTGGGTAGTCGCACCGCTAGGGTCGGTGACAGTAGCCCCTCCAAACTCATCATAGGTATAGGTGTAGACTAAAGCTTCTCTTCCTTCCCCATAAATAACCTGTTGTAAGCGACCGTACTCGTCATAGTCATAGGTCGTTTTCGTCCCATCGCTATTCGTGATGCTAGTTAGGGCTGTTGGGTCGTAGGGATTACCATAAGTGTAGTTAGTGGTTCCTGTGGAGTCCTCAACACTGAGGAGAAATTGACCTGTTGAGTCGTAAGTATAAGAACTCGTTTGACCCGTTTGGTCGGTCATGGCACTAATACGTCCCTGTTCGTTGTAGCTGAAGGTTAAGCGATCGCTATTCGAGGACGTGAAGCTAGTTAGCTGATTGTCTGTATATTCTGTGCTGAGACGGTAGCCATTAGCATCTTCAATATAGTCAAGCTGACCGTCAGGACGAAAAACAATAATTGTCCCGTCAGCTTCAAGTAGTTGATAGTGGTCTTCTTCCCAAGTCAGGATCGCTTGATCCCTATCCTGTCCGGAATAGCTGCCATCAGCAAGCTGAGAAAAGGTAGGAGGATGGGAATCGGACAGTGTGGGAGATAAAGCCTGAAGACTTAAGTCATAGGGAGTGCTAATTAGCCCTCTTCTGTCAGACTCCGAAAAATGGGGGTCAAACCCTGATTCTTTCGTTAGGTGTCTTTGTCTGTAATGACGGAAATTCGTCAGAATTTAGGAAAGTGACAGAAGAGGGATAGCAATTCTTTAACAGGTGTCAAGTACCCGAGAAAAGCCAATAATGTCTTTATTAGGCTAGGGGGTGTTCTTTTAGCCAATCAATAACCTCATTAGCATTACTATTAGGCCGAAAAACTGGATAGAAAACTTTGATAATTTTTCTATCTTCAGCAATAAGGGTGACTCGTTTGATTAGATACTTGCCAGATATTTGAAATATTGGCAACTTTAGTGCATTGGCAAGGCGATTCTCCCAATTAATCAAAAGCTCAGTCTGAAGATTCTATTTCATCTTTATCTAATTTCTTTCTCTTAAATAAGTGGTGAGATGGTGGATTAGGTTCAGCATCAGATGACGCTAATTCTGATGCTTTAGTCATATTTAGGCCAGCCATAATTGCTAAGAAAGTTAGCACCCATAGAATAGCTGGGCCTGAAGCTCCAGTAAATTTTTGACCTAGTATTTCAAAATCAATTGAACCACCAATTGCAATATCAAAAGCCATTACTACTGAAAAAGCAATAATTGCAGCAACTGTTACAAATACAAAAGGAATAAAACTTGGGTGAATTGGTGAATTATGATACATTCGGAATCCATAGTTTACAGATACCCCTACAAGGAGCCAAATGAAAGTAAATATAACCGTTCCTTGAAAGAACCAAGGGATTTCTACTCTTACTTTTTCTTTTTCAATTGAATTACTTTTTACTTGAGGATTATTAGGCATTAATAAAGAATTATCATCCTTCTGATTATTTTGAGCTATTATAGAAATTTGAGAAGAGTTTTGAATTTTATTAATACCTAAAGCTTTTCCTGAATTAAAAACTTTAAGTGGCCAAATAGTAAAAATAACTACTGCTAAAAAAAGAATAATTAATATTATTTGTCTTGATTTTACTTTTTGATCAATCATTTTCTTACTTAGAACATTCAAAATTTCTTTTTACTATTTTAATTTAACTCTGATCAGTTTTGTACCATGCTTTTAACTTCGACTTGTTAAAAGCATAGCCAAAAAAGATAGCCCTCCCAGAAATCTCTGGAGGGCTAATTGTAAGCATTTTGAATCTCCTGGATCATGTACTAATAGTTTATATGAACTAGAGTGAGATAACAACTACTCTAAGAGTGAAAAGACCTCTTGCAAAAGTCTTTTGTGATATGATTAAGTGTTATTTTTTTGTTTAACTCACATCTTGCACCAAGAAAAGTTGATATGAGAAACGATGCCTGAAATCCTTATCTGATGGAGGTTGGCATTAGTTCTCCATATAAAATATAGAACTAATATCAAAAACTAATAAAAACCAGAGCTAAACTTCATTTTACTCCACCCGATGACCGACTTTTTCTTCATCAGGATATAAATCTAACCAACTTTCATATAAAGCTTCAATAGCTGAGTTTAAATGCTCAATTTTAGCTCGTCTAATAACAGCGTTAACACCATCTATATGTGCTTGACTTCCTGCCTTTCCCAAATGTTTAAAACGGGAAAATTCACCTTTTTTATTAGCCTTTGGAAAAATGGCTGATGATGCCCTAAGCTGATAATACCAATAATGATATTTCGCCCCCTTAGCTCGATACCTCGCTATATGACACTCAGGAGGAGCAACCCATCCTTCTCCAACAAGATCAGACCTTTCACGTTTTAAAGCGTCTATAGCTTCTCTAATACGGTCTGCTCGTTGAGTTAGTTCTAGCTCACTCTCAGTTCTTGGCATTTTGCAGTTTTATTATTAGTTACTGTGTTATTATAGTTCTCCATTTTAAACATAGAACTATGTCCCCTAAGCCTATTTTATCCCAAGTTGCGGAGCGAACTGTTCCGAGGTCTCCTCGGAACCAGCACGCACACCAAGCAGATGAATTACTCTCCACTTTAAAAGATTTAATGCCTACGATTTACCAGATTGGCTTTAAAATTACTGAATACATTACCTTCTATTTTAACAAAATCTTTCCAAATTTCTGTTTTAGGAGACACCGCATTTGGAACTATTCAATTTATCAAAAAAATCCGTAGTGATTCTTTTAATCATCATGGAATTCTAGGAATTCCTAATACCAGAATCTTAACCGATGGACGTAAAGTATCTGAGTTCAAAACTCGCGGACAACAAGTGTATCTAAAAGGCTTAAAGTTTCCTGTATTTCTATCATGGGTTTGGCTAAAACGCAACGGAAAAAGAGTTAAGAGATTCGTTATTTCTACAAAACCGATGAAGGGCAAAACTATTGTCCCATGGGGAAAATTTCGGTGGCAAATTGAAGGTTTCTTCAAAACTGCAAAGCATCCAGAAATGTTGAATGTCGCAACAAAACTTTACATACTAAGTTAAACTAACCCTATCTCAGGGAATTTCTATCTCAGCCAGATGAGTTTTCTGAACCAATGAACATAACTGATTTCTTGACACATATAAGCTTGAATATAACGCAGTTTATCTAATATAGTTTCCCCAAATTATTTAGATATTTCTATTAGCTGTAAAATCAAATAAGCAATTAAGCAACTATAGATTTGTATCCGAATACCATTCTCATTTTTGGTCATCAGTCTATCTAACTTTAAGTGCATCTTTAAAAACTTCCATAGTAGTTCTATCTGCCATCTTTGTACATAAATTTCTGCTATTTCTTCATTACTTACTCCTTCTTCTCCATCAAAGAGTAAATTGGTAGCTAATCTAAATTCTGTCCTGTCTTCTACATCGCAAAATGCTACGACTCTAGTTTCTACTTCTCTCTCATCTTTTCCCACTTTAGAATTACCATTCTCTAGTATTTCTAGAGTAATATTATTTTTAATTCTTAATACAAATGCTTTGTTTTGTTGTTCTTTTAATTTCCTGATTTTTTCAGAAGAGGCGAATCCTCTCTCTTAGTGCGCTTCCTCTAGGCGATTACGAATCGCCGAGGTCGCACCGCTATCCATTATCCCTACTCTATTTTCTGGGATTGCATCTACTGTTTGATGTCCATATTTATAGTTATGTCCTTGCCCAAAATGAATAACTATTCCTCCTGGTTCTGATGTCCAACTGTCTAGTCCACAAAATAGTTTGACTTGATGATATCCTTGACTCCATAAGAGTTTACTTGTTAGGCTAATAATGGTTGAATCAATAGGAAAATAAGAACGAGCTTTTTTTGCTCCCTTCTGTTGACGAAGTTTCCTTTTTAATTGATTAATAATGTCAAGAAAGACTTGAGTATCTCTTCTTTTACTTGCCTTAGAAAAGTTAGATATTTTAAAATCTATTCCTTGAGTATTTAATCTCTTAAATAAATCCTGCATACTCACTACACTTTTATCCATTACTTACTCCAACCAGCAGGAGACAAATGAAAATGTACTGAGAACAGGATAATCATTTCTAGGCAAAGGGCTTAAGATATTTTTAATGACTTTAGGGAAACTTTGTGAAATCAAATTATTAATTTTGCTTTTCTATTTTTTTCCTTATTTTATCATTTTAAACAGATTTTTTTCACGCTTTTTTATAACATTCAACATTTCTGGTGCAAGATGTGAGTTGACCTCCTTTGTCTGATTTTCAACCTTCTTGATGAACGTTCAAAATAACGGGTATTCTTAAACTTTTCAGGTTTATTAGTAATAAAAAATCTTTCCCACCGTATAGACGGATGGGGTATTCTGGCGACATAGGATAAAATAAAAAATGCTTGTTAAATGCGGAGATTAAGCAATGGGAGAATTCTTTGAAAATGTAGCACGTTATCCTCGTTATTTGATTACCTTCACTTTAGGGGTGTTTTTAGTCTTTTTTGACTGGATTAAACCCTTATTCAGAAGCCGCGTCAGTGCGATCGCCGTTGGAGGGATGGTGATTGGGGTCTTTTCCTTGCTCTATTTTACTTTACGAGGGATGTTAGGCTTATCTGCCATTTAAGCAAACCTACCAACGGTTAGAAGCACGTTGGTAGGTAATTAGTTCTAGTTAGATTTCATCCCATCCTGTCACCCCAGAAGACATGACATAACTGGTAACAGTAGCCTCAAAGAAATTGGCTTTAGTGTGGCCATCTTTTTTGGTATCAGAAAATCGCTCCAAATGAGTATAAGGACTCTTATTATATTTGGGTTCTGGATAAAGGGGTTCTAACCCAATGGAGCGGAGGCGAATATTAGCCAAATACTTCGTATATTTTTCTGTACTTGACTCAGTAATGCCCAAAATATTGTTACCAACAATATGATTAGTCCAACGGCATTCATAATTAACGGCCATGTCGAACATTTCATAAATTTGTTCCACGGAATGAGGAAAAATTTTACGCGCTTCGGGAATCAGTTTTTGATACAAGCGAACATGACTCAACTCATCTCGGTTAATCATTTTAAAAATGTCGGCTGAGCCTGGCATTAGCATCCGAGAAGCTAGATTATAGAAGTAAATAAACCCATTGTAAAAGTATAAACCTTCTAACAAAAAGTCAGCCATCAGAGCAATAAAGTAGTTTTCTGGTGTCGCATCGTCAATGTATTTTTGATAGAGTCTTGCAATGAACTCACAGCGATCTTTTAATACTTTATCTGTGCGCCAAAATTCATAAACTTGACTTCTTCTATCGGGAGGAATAATGGTTTCAATGAGATATTGATAACTTTGGTTGTGCATTCCTTCCTGAGAGATTTGTTCAGCCATACATAAACTAATTTCTGGGGCAGTAATACTACTTTTTAAGTGAGGAATATTACAGGTTTGAACTGAATCTAAAAAGGTAAGATAGGACAAAATACCATCATAGGCGTATCGTTCATCATTGGTTAAATTGGCGTAATCTGTAACATCTTGAGTAATATCTAGTCTTTGAGGTTAACCTAAGCTAAAATATCGCCATTCTAACTCGGCTTCAAAACCGTACGTGAGCCTTTCAACTCATACGGCTCCTCTTGAACATGGCTACACTTTTTCCTGTGCGACTACCTTACTTTGGTGTGTTTTTATATGGCAGTGTTTATGCACCACTATGAGGTTATTAATCTCATTTGTTCCTTCCATATTTCTGGGTTGGATGTGATGTATATCCAATATATCTTCTTGGAGAAAATTCATTTTACACAGTGAACATTTACCTGTTAATGTGTCCTGTATTTTATGTTTATTCTCTAATCGATTTTGCCAGTATTTATCGTCTCCATCAAAAGGGCTTTTATCCTCTTTGATGTTGATGTATTTTACACCTGCTTGATGTTGATCATGGGTTTTCAGTGTTCTATTTCCATCTGTGAATGTCCATTTTCTTCCTTTAATAGTTGCCCAATATTTCTTGACAACCCAATCTGTTCCTTTCATTCTATGCCTTCTCACTGCCCATCTTAGCAGCCTTCTCCATAGTATGTGGTTCAGTTTTGAGAAAGTTCTTTTGGAATTACAGAATTTGTAATAGTTACACCATCCTGTGATTATTCTTTGTAAAGCTCCAATAAGTTCATATTGATTCTTTCCATTGAATTGTCTAATCTTTTCAGCTAGTTTTTTATAGTGTTTTGTGACACTTTTCTTGCTAGGAGTTATGTAGGTTTTATAGGTTATTTTATTACTGGATGAACCGTTAGAAACCTTACCTGTGTGTTTTTTCCCTCTAGGATATTGCCTAATATTGAATCCAAGAAAATCAAATCCTGGTTTATTACCTTGATATTCTTCAAGAGTATGGATTATTTTGGTTTTCTCTTTGTTTAGGCTTAATCCCCATTCATTTAAGAATTCTTCGATGATTACTCTACTTCTTTCAATAACAGATTTTTCTTCGCAAATAATCACAAATTCATCTGCATATCTGATTAGCCTTGGGCAAGAAACATTATAACCAAATCTCTTTTTGGATTTGCGAATATATCTTGTTTTAGTGGAGGGAAATTCTTGTTCAATTAATCTTTCCATTCCATCTAAGGCTATATTGGCTAGTAGAGGTGATATTACGGCTCCCTGTGGAGTTCCTTCTGTTGTATTAAAGAACTCATTATCTTCCATGATTCCTGCTGTTAACCATGCTTTAATTTGATTCTGAAACTCTTTAATATGAGTTGCTTTGTGAATCAGTTTATTATGGTTTATCTTGTCGAAGCACTTAGAAATATCGGCATCCAATACATATTTTGATTTGTATGTGATCTGTTTCTTAATAGCTTCAACTGCGTCATGGGCTGATTTGCTTGGTCTGAATCCATAGGAATTTGCTTCAAACTTAGCCTCCCACTCAGGTTCTAGAGCCAGTTTCATGAGAGTTTGTTGGGCTCTATCTTTCATGGTTGGTATTCCTAAACCTCTGGTTTTTCCATTATCTTGAGGAATCCATACTCTTTTAACAGGTTCAGCCTTTCCATCGAAGTTAAGGCTCATAGCCAATTCCATTCTTTGTGCTCTATTGATAGATTTTATGCCATCAACTCCAGCAGTTTTCTTTCCTTGGTTATCTTGAGCGGCTTTCCTAGTAGCAAGTAGTTTAGCTGATTTAGATTTGATCAACAGCTTTTGGAGTTTGACAACTAATGTCATGTCTCCATTTCGGGTAGCTCGATATATCCGTTTTTGCAATTTGGATACTACCGATTGAACTTTTGCCCAATCAATATTATCCCAATCTGACTTTGATGTTATCTCCATATTCGACCTCAATTGCTTTAACTTCATATCGACCATATTCAAGTGAGTCTTTGGGCATATACAAGCCATTACAGCTTGTCATTAGCTTCTGACTCAATCCTTCACTCTTTGGGCTTACGCTGGCTACTACTCAGTTAATGAGAGCCTTTGAGAGCTTCCCTCGTTCCTACATTCTCTTGGTTTGTAACCTTAGAACCTATCTCTCTGCCGAAGTCTAGTGGGTTCAACTCAGGGGACACATCCTTTGTTCACTTTATGACTTGTGATCTTATTTCGATCCTGGTGTATCAGCCATTTCACCAGTTCAATTTTGACGACAGTTATCACGATAGTTCGCTTTCGCTGTTCATAGTTACCTAACCATAGAAGATGTACTTGTATCGGCTTATTTTCCATCTTCTCATCCCTGCTTTACCAAAGTAGATTGCCACTCTATTTCAGTAAGGGAAGGGTTTTCACTCGGAACCTAGAGGAAGGGACTTGTTTGATGCCATGATCTAATCTTTTATCTCTGTGTGGCTCCAGAGCCTTTGTTTTCAAACTCACCCTTAGAGAATGTAAGTTATTAGGCCTATTGCCTAACTAACCATCCCTAGAGCTTTTAGATGCTCTATTTAAGCTAAACGAGTCGCACGAATCCAGAAATTTTCTCGCATTTGTTGATATAAACCAACCGCCCAGGTGTAACGAACGTCATTCAATTGCATTAGTTAAACTAAGCAGGAACGTTCCCATTCCCACTCGTCTTCAAAACGGTACGTGAGACTTTCACCTCATACCGCTCCTCTTTGATAAACTCCTTGTAATGGATACAAGTCAGTAAACTTGTTTTTCGTAAAACTGGAAATTACCATTTTGAGCCGTCAATCTCGCTGGCATAGTCGATGCTTATACCGGATTTAACTTTGGTGCGTCTTACCCTCTCGGTTGCTTGGTGTTGCAAGAGTGTTCCTATTATCTCCCCATTTTTTTTGACTCCAAACAGATAGTTTTTTGTACCGTTGGTATGCCAATATTTGTTTTTGACCCAATATTTGCTCTTGTTAGGATGTCTTCTGATGGCCCATCTTTTTAGTTGTTGATAGAGTATGTAATCACAGTAGGTGAAGATATCTTTGCTGGATACCGTTTTGTAGTAATTGGACCACTCTTTGATGATGGGATTTAATTCGATCATCAACAGTGATTGCGGTTGACATCGGTATTTGTCGATCATGTCCCCTAGCTTTTTGATGTGGGCTTTAACTTTTTCTTTTGAGGGAGCGATAACAGTCTTGAAGCCGAGTATATTTCCTCTGGGGCTTTTCCCTCTGTTATGTTTCCCAGTTGGGTATTGCCTTATGGAAAACCCTAGAAAGTCGAAGCCTGTTTTTCCATTGTGTTCATAAAGCGTATGGGTGATGGAGGTTTGGCTGGGTTTTAGTGCCAGTTTCCTGTCTGAGAACCAATTTTCGATAATTTCTTGGCATTTGAGAATTACGTTGATGTCTTTGTGTAATACAAGAAAGTTATCAGCGTATCTTATTAGGCTTAGACTGGACTTTTGATCTTTTTTGAGGATTTGGATGCCATTTTTGCCTTTCATATCCAGGGTTTGTGCGTATCTTTTGAGTTCTAATTCAATCCCATTGAGAGCTATGTTAGCCAGTAAGGATGAAATTACAGCCTCCTGATTGGGAAATCTAGATTTATCGATAACGCCACTTTTTAACCAGGCTTTTATCTGCCTTTTTAGTGCTGGATATATTTCTATTGTGCTGAGTAATTGATCGTAGTTGATTTTGTCGAAACATTTTGAGATGTCTGTGTCTAGTACATATTGGGGCTGTTTACAAATTGAATGATATATAGCCTCTATAGCGTCGTGACATGACATTGTAGAAGGGAAACTGTGGCGATTGTTCTCAAATTTGGGTTGCCACTGGGGTTCTAATGCTAGTTTAACTAGACATTGTTTGGCTCTGTCTTGATTAAGCGGGGATTCCTGTGTTGGCTCCCTCATCGCCCAGAGTCGGCCATAATAGGATTTTCTGAGTAAGCGCTGTAGTCTGTTAACTGACTTGGTATCGCCACGTTGACTGGCTCTGTAAATCCTCTTTCGTAATTTGAATACTGCAATTTTAACTGTTTCCCAGTCTATCTCTTGCCAGTTATTCCATTCATACTTCTGAGAGTTCATGACATTGATTACTACTCGATTGTTTACGTTGTTTATCAAAGTGTGTACGTCAGCATATCTCTTACATTACATAAAAGCATTAGCTTCTTACACAATCCCTCCCCGAATAGGCTTGCGCTGGTTACTACTTAAAGATTCGACCCATCTTTAAGAGCCTAAACGGGGTTATCTCGTTCCCAATATCCATAATCTCTAACCTTAGACTTCCTCTTTCCACCGACCTGTGTGTGTGTTTCCAATTCATCCAAACCAGATGTTGGCACATTAGGTGTTGACATTTTTTTCCTGCCATTAAGCCGTTGAGCAGGTTAACACTAACGATGGTTCGGACAAGGATTCCTATTCGTAGTCTTAGTTAGATTGCTTACCCATTACTGGATTCGGCTACCAGTCAGAGGGGTGTTTAACCCTGCTTTAGCGTACGGCTTACCAAACACCGAGTCACTAAGGGTTATGCTTTCACTCCAACACATAGAGGAGGGGACTTTCACCCATAAGGATATTGAGTTGTCAAGGTACACTAATCACAAGAAGTGATCTATGGCAATACTCTGGGCTACAGAGGATTACATTTACCTTGCTAGGTTTACGTCGTTTGCCTTTTGATACTATCGTCGGGACTGCTTTGCCCATCAGGGTTTAAGCTCGACTTGCGCCTAAACGAGTCGCACGATTTGTTGTGTTTCCAAACCATATTGAACGGTTTTCAATTGCATCATCTCCTTCTGGGTTAAAGATAGGATTGATGGGCATTGTTGTTTGATTAGTGACAACCATTAGTAGGTACTAAATAAATGTATATCCCTTAAATTATATGAGATACCTTAATTACCCATCATTAAATTTATGATTGCCAATTCCCAAAAAAAGGGTTCCAAGCCTCCTCTTTCAAGGGGATGAAAAGTGGTGGCTTAGATATGGCGAGGAGATATGGCCATATCTAATCGACCAAGACAAGAAAAATTTTCCTTGTTTCAAGCCTCTAACTTGAGGGGTTGGCAATTCTAAATTCTAAATTCTAAATTCTGATTAGATGGTTCTTCTGTGTTGGGATACTTGAGAGAATTAGGATAGGGAGACTCTAAATTCGTTTCTCTTAATTCGTCTACTTTCAAGAGGATTAAATACTCATAAAACGCTTGTAGAGTACACCAAGCAAACCCGGCTTTGCCGTCTAAAAATCCTCTGAGAATAAAATACATATAAAACCAGCGAACAATGGGACGCAATGGCATTCTTAAGGATAAATCTTTTAAGGCCCGTCGGCGTTCAACTTCAGTGGCACCGAATAGCAATTTTTGCCAACTTACACCCCCTTGTTCTAATTGATAAAGGGTTTCTTTGGCTTCATCGGTTGAATAACGATTATGTTTTTCTATCCAACGACTTAACCCTTTGCCACAGGTATAATGGGGATAGGTTTCTTTGAGAAAATCCACAGGACCGGTATAAACTTCTCGTTCCGTGTGGCCGTAGTCTCCAAACCACACTTTACCTTTTTCAAACAAACGCATTTGATAACGAGGGTACTGGGTACTGCGACGAATCCATTCACCCATAAAGATGACTCTTTCTGCTACATAATAACCGATCGCCTGATGACTTTGACTCGCTGCAACGCATTCAGCAAATAACTCAGGGGTCATACGTTCGTCTGCTTCTAAAATATAGACCCAATTATTCTTGGTGGGTATATGTTTGAGCATCCAAGTCCTTTGTTTCCCATGACTTTCAAACTCATGTTGAACCACTTTAACTGGATAACGCGAGGCAATCTCAACGGTGCGATCGCTACTATAGGAGTCAACCACAATGACATCATCGGATAAGGAAATGACCGATTCAATACATTCGGCAATGTCGACTTGTTCGTTATAGGTCAGAATATAAACAGAAATCATTAATCTTTTAGACTATTGTTAAATTATGGTCAAAATTTAAAGGTTTTTTCCACCTGTTAGTGTATCAAGGCAGTCAGAGTTTGTCTGCTATTTCCCCTTAATTTGTAACATTCTCTTCGCAATCGCTATAAAATAAAGCTTAAGATACAGTATCAGGAGGTTTTTGTGGCACTCTATGCGGACTTGCATCGTCATTTAGGAGGTTCTGTGGTTCCTCGTATTCTCTGGCGATATTTTAAGCGTCATAACCCAGATATGGCACAACGGTTTCCCCAATACCCCAATTTTGAAGAGTTTTATACTCGCAAGCGTAATACCCTAGATGAGTATTTGGAACTCCATACATTGGTAGAAAGTGTCCAAACGGAACAAACCCTCCCTTACTTCATTTATCGTCTCATTCGTGGGGCTTATATTTTTGAAAATTTGGCTTATTTAGAGTTACGTTATACGCCTTATCTTCGCACCCCCGATCATCTTAACCAGTCTCAAAGAATTGAGGCTATGACTGATATTGTAGAGATAGTGGGCAAGGCCAGTCAAGTTAAAGAGTATCCGATCATTATTAGTCAAATTCTCTGTATGCACTCTCGTCTACCTTATGAGGTAAATAAAGCGATTGTTGAGTTAGCAGCCCAGATGAAAGATTATGTTTGCGCTGTTGATGTCGCTGGAGGTGACTCCCATTACGGGGAACGGTTAGATGAGTTTATTGATCTGTATAAATATGCTCGATCTTTGGGTTTAAAAACCACGGGCCATGTTTATGAAACCCCTGACGGTTGTTATCCTGAATTGTTGCCTTATTTAATGCGTATTGGGCATGGTATTCAAATTCCTTTGAAGTATCCTGAGTTATTACCTCAACTGGCTGAAGCTAATCAATGTTTAGAAGTCTGCCCCACAACATATCTGAAAACAGGCACGTTGGAGGATTTATACGAGTTAAAAACAGTTTTTGATCGCTGTTTTGAAGCGGGGGTTGATATAGCTATTTGTACGGATAATGCTGGACTTCATAATGTCCGCTTACCCTTTGAATTTGAAAATCTCTTAACTCAAGATGTGATTGATTTTGAGCAGTTACAAGCTTGTCAGGATGCTGCTTTTCGCCATGCTTTTGCTTGGCCTCATAAGGAACCACCAGCTTCTTTATTGATTGGTTTGTTGAAGGATAATTCTTCAGAAGAGGAACAAGAATTATTATCTGTTTAAATTTTTTTAATGAGGCGATCGCTTGATTTATTATTTGAGGCGATCGCCTTATTTATGGGGTTAGAATGTCCTTCCATCCCATCCCCACATCATCCCTTTGGCATCGGCAAATTCTATATAGATTCTATTTTTAGGAACGTCTAACTTTTCTTCAATGATTTGACAAAAATCATTGCTCATTGCTTTAGTTTGTGAAGCGTTCATATTGCCAATACTTTTGATTTCTAAATAACAAACAGGATCAAATGTTCCGCCAAATGTCATGTTAATGTCTGACTCGAATGCAGTCATTACATAGGATTCTGGTTTGCTTAGGTGTTGTGCTAATTTAGCTGATAAAGTTGTCAGTAAAGATTCAATTACGGTTGATTCTGGTTGAGATACTGATGTTTTTACTTGAATTAATGGCATGGTGATGATTATTTACAGTAATTTACAAAATCCAATTGATAAAGAGAATAAAAATCTTCTTTGTTTCAACCCCCATACTGCCATCCGGTACTTTCTAGGGTTAAAGCATTTCCTTCTCGGTGTATTCCTGCACCAATGACTTCACCAACATAAACGGTATGATCTCCTTTTTCAACTGAGCCAACTACTTGACATTCGACATAACCTAAAGAGTCTTTAATTATAGGGCAACCTGTTTCTTCCCCTTCATAAAATTCTACATCTTCAAACTTATTACCTACACGACTTTGAGGTTTAAAAAATTTAGCAGCAAGTTCTTTTTGTCCTTCTTCAAGAAAGCTAAGGGAGAAAACATTACTTTTTTTTAGCATTTCGTGAGAACCAGAATCTTTTTTAACACAGTTAATAACTAATGGAGGTTCAAAGGAACCTTGCATGATCCAACTAGCAGTAAAACCGTTGAGATTTTCTCCGTCTTTGACTCCACAAATATAAATTCCATGAGGAATTTTTCTCAGCATTGTTTTTTTTGCTTTCTCGTCTAACAAGGTCATTTCCCTCCTGTATTTTTATTGAAATTTAGGATTACTATGATCCCTTTAGCAATCATATCAAAATATGAGTCAAATTTGACAAATAATTATCTTTTGAGGTAAGAACTGATGATCTAAACAGACTAATTATATAGTGTCTAGGACTTTAAATAAACTCGATAGAATCATATTCGATACTAAAAAACCATCGGGATCACTTAAGTTAATTGTGTCTATATTCTCCAGTTTAGGTTGCTCTGTTATGGGTTGATAATATTGATCTTTAAATACAACTAATTTTTTTGAAAAGTAAGGCAGCAATACTTGATAAATTGTCTCTATATTTTCTGTGCTAAATTGTCGATATAATTCTGATAATTTGATGCCCTTTTTTAAACGCATTCCTAACATTAAAGTCTCTAGTAAGATATCAATTTTAGTGAGTTGAGGGCTATCAATATAATATCCTGCTCTTTCTATATTTTGAATCCAAGCGTAGTAATCTTTTCTGGTTTTTGGTCGAGTAAACCTTTGATTATTAGTGTAACTTGCTGCTCCCATTCCTAAGCCATAATAAGGCTTATTTTCCCAGTAAACAAGGTTATGAAGACATTGATAGTTAGGTTTTGCATAGTTAGAAATTTCATAATGCTCATAACCAGCTTTAGTTAAAATTTCTTGAGCCATTTTATACATTTTTGCCGTCTGATTATCACTAGGCAAAGGAAATTGACCAGGTTTATATTGTTTTCCAAAAGCGGTTACAGGTTCAAGAACAAGATCATAACAAGAAATGTGTTTAGGATTGATTTCAACTGCTTTTTCTAAGGAATATGTCCACTGTTCTAAACTTTGATAGGGCAATCCCGAAATCAAGTCTAGGCTAAAATTATCAAATTCAACTTTTTCAAGGTAATTAATCGCTTTTTCAATCTCTTTAATTCGATGAAAACGACCACATTTTTCGAGTAAAATATCATCAAAAGACTGAACACCTAAACTGAGACGATTGACTCCTATTTTTTGGTAATCAGATAATTTTTCTAAGGTGAAAGTTCCAGGATCAACTTCTAGAGAAATTTCAACATTATTAGAGAAATCAAACTTTTGCTCTAAGCTCTTTAAAACTTTTTCTAAAGATTTTATAGGTAATAAAGAAGGGGTTCCTCCTCCAAAAAAAACAGTTTTTAACGGGACTCCATAGGAGGGTGTTAGTTTAATTTCTTGACATAAAAAGTCAACATACTGATTCACTGAACCAGACTTATTTGTATCAAGTTTATCGCCCAAAACTGAGATCGGAAAATCACAATAGTAACAACGACGACGACAAAAAGGAATGTGAACATAAACTGATTCAGGAAGAGGCCGTTTCATAAATAATCAATCAGAATTTAGAGTGCGTAAATTTAGAATTATCAATCCCTGAATTGAGAAGCTTGAAACCAGGGATATTTTTCTTTTTATTTGTTTGAATGGGGACGCTTAAAACCCTTTTTTTTGAGCAATAATTAAGAAAAAATGTGAGAAAAACTAGCTGGCGGCAGAGACTAAAATGCTCAGCAATCGACAATAGTCGATCAAAGGGGGGGGGATATAATAGAGGGAATAAGTCGAAGAATGTAATAATTTTTTTCTCGACTCGCCAAATTATGGATTAAGATCGCAATTATGATTGATGCCATTATCATTCTCATATTTATCCTAGCAGCCGCCGGAGTCGGTTTTGATAGCGTTGACTTACTGCCCTTAGATGTTAAACAACAAATCTCAAATATAGAAGCTTTACGCTGGTTAGGGGCCGGTTTTACCTCTGTTTTAGGTTTAGCCATTGGATTAGTCGCACAAACTACCTATCGTCGTTTAGAGACGCGCATTAGTAGCACACCCATTGAAGTCATTTTGACACGGGCAGTGGGTTTAGTGATTGGTTTACTGATTGCTAATCTGATGTTAGCCCCTATTTTTGTGCTCCCCATTCCCAAAGAGTTTGCTTTCATCAAACCCATGACAGCCATTTTGGGTAGTGTCGTCTTTTCTTTTATGGGAGTTAGTTTAGCCGATACTCATGGAAGAACTTTCTTAAGATTAGTTAACCCCAATAGTATTGAAACCCTATTAGTTGCTGAAGGAACTTTACAAGCAGCAACTACTAAAGTTGTAGATACTAGCTGTATTATTGATGGGCGTATAGAGCAACTCTTACATACAGGGTTTGTTGAAGGACAAATTTTAATCCCTCAGTTTATTCTACAAGAATTACAACAATTAGCCGATGGCAGTAACGATCAAAAACGAGTCAGGGGCAGACGAGGATTAGACATCTTAAACAGAATGCAAGAGTCATTTCCTAAACGAATTGTGATCCATTCGGCCGATTATGATGATATTCCCACCGTTGATGCGAAGTTAGTTCATTTGGCACAAGAAATTAATGGAACCTTGTTAACCAATGACTACAATCTGAGTAAGGTAGCTAACTTACAAAAGGTGACGATTTTGAACGTTAATGACATTGCTCAGGCTATTCGTCCCATTTATTTGCCAGGAGATACCATAGACCTCAAAATTCTTAAACTAGGGAAAGAACCCACTCAAGGGGTGGGTTATCTAGAAGATGGCACTATGGTAGTCGTAGAAGAGGGAAAAGAGTATATTGGTGAGGCATTAAGTGTTGTGGTAACCTCTGCCCTGCAAACCTCCGCCGGACGGATGATTTTTGCCAAGCCGCAATCGGTGACAACCTCTTCCTAGTGGTTTTCGTCTAGCGATCGCCTGATTTACCAGATTTTGTAGTATTGAAGATTTTGAGAAAACCCTGATATGATCAGTATCCTATTCTGTCCTTAGACTGCTTGTCAATAACTGATATGGTTGCTGTTTCTCCATCTTCCGATGACATACGTAACGCCTTAGAAACCCCTGTTGACTTCAACTTTGAACTACCTGATCCTGAAGATGAGGAAATTGAAGAGTTTGATTTTCAACAACAGTTAGATAACGTTTGGAAAGTTTGCGATCGCTTTGATCTGCAAACTGATATCTGGCGAGGTCGAATTTTACGGGCGATCCGAGATCGGGAAAAGAAGGGGGGAGAAGGAAGAGGTACAGGGTTTCTCAACTGGTTAAAACAAAGAGAAATTACCAAAAGTCAGGCTTATGCTTTGATTCAGTTGGCTAATAGTGCAGATACCTTATTAGCCGAGGGAATATTAGACCCGGATGCTATTAATAATTTTAGTAAACGGGCTTTTGTCGAAACAGCAAAATCCGAGCCCGAAGTACAAAAATTGGTCAGTGAGGCGGCACAAAACGGGGATAGAATCACTCGTAGAGAGGTGAAACAGCTATCGGATGAATGGACAGCCATGAGTTCTGATTTACTGCCCCCAGAGGTCAAAGAAAAGGCAGAAGAAGGAACATTACCCCCCCGTCATTTAGCCCCTTTGGTGAGGGAAATGGAAAAATTACCGGATTTACACCTAGAAACCATTCAAAAAGAGATTGCTCACAGTCCGGATGTTGATACAGTGAAGTTATTAACTACCGATGCTAAAAACTTGGCTAAATATCTCGATGCCGCAGCACAAGTTCAAACCTTAAAAAAATCTCCCTTAGATTTAGAAATGGCGTTAGATGAAGCGGTGAGGTTAGAATGTTTGAATACAGCAGCAGATCTCGTTAAACAAGCATCAAGCTTAGAACAAATAGTTGGTAAACTCTATACAACTTGGAAACGTTTAGGAAGTTTATCGGATAGGTTATATGTAGATACTGGGGCGAGTAATCCTCATTTGCGATCGATGTTAACTTCTCTAGAATCTTTGAGTGGAGAAGTCATTGAAGTACAACTGGATGAAGCCGGAGAAAAAACCGTTAGATTGAAAGTTTTAACTGATTCTGCTGATTAAAATAAATCATTACGAATTTAGAATTTAGAATTTAGAATTTCCTCCACCTTATTACTTTGTACAAGAATATTTATGAACTTTTTTTCTGTTAATGGTTGGTTTAGTTCCGTCTCTTCCGTTATTTTTGGGACTATCACATCCCTAACTTTAACCTTACCCAGTTATGCTGCTGAAAAAATCCATTTTGTATTTGATTCTTTGATGATCTCCGTTCCTGTGAGTTCCTTAGAAACTTATGCAAAAGAAGGAAATTTAAGTAAACAGTTAAGTCAGTATTTTAATCTTGCCAGAGCTAATGAAGAAGAAATACAGGCGTTTCGTGAGGCGTTATCTACCCCTGTTGATGTCGATGCGATACAATTATCCCGTATTTTAAATACAGAAGAAGGAGAAAGAATATTAAATTATATTGGCAAAGTTTTTAATATTAGAGGGGGAAGAAATGGAAAATATATTATTCGAGGGGCATTAGTTCAAGCCTCCTTTGATGCAGAGGGATTAACCTTAATTAATTTTCTCAATCAACTAGCAACCGATGTAGAAATTGATCTCAAAAAAGCCCTAACTTTAGCTCAACAAGTAGAAATTATTGTTAAAGGAACTGAACTTTTTATCGATGAAGTGGAAACCTTGGCTAATAGAGAGGCGCAACAAGAGCAAAATCTAGATTTTTCCCAATTAACCGATCCTCGTCAACCCGGTTATTTTAAAGTAAAAAAACAAGTTTTGAATCTGACTGATAAAAAACGAAATCGTGACTTTTATGTTGAAGTTTATAAACCCCAAACTTTACCTGATAAACCGATTCCTGTTATCGTTATTTCTCATGGGTTAGCATCTCGTCCTGAAGATTTTAGAAAACGGGCGGAACATTTAGCATCTTATGGTTATGTTGTTGCTGTACCTCAACATCCGGGTAGTGATATAAAACAAGCAGAAGACTTTTTAAATGGGTTATCTCGACAAATTTTTGTACGGGATGAATTTATTAATCGTCCCCTTGATATTACCTATACCATTGATGAATTAGAAAGACGAAATGAGCGGTTATTTTCTGGAAAACTTGACTTAAAAAATGTGGGAGTTTTTGGACATTCTTTTGGGGGTTATACCATGTTTGCTATTGCTGGCGCAACTCCTGATTTTGAATCCTTGGAACAAGATTGTGAACTAGATATAGGTGATTTGAATACGTCATTATTACTGCAATGTCGTGCTTTAAAATTAGAAAGAAAACCATATAATTTCAGAGATGAGAGGGTTAAAGCTGTTTTTGTGATTAATCCAGTCAACTCAGGAATTTTTAGTAGTAAATCTCTAGCAAAGATTGATATTCCTGTTTTTATTGGTGCGGGAAGTTATGATCCGGCAACCCCTTTTATTTTTGAACAAGTTACCTCTTATCCTCGTTTAAAAGTTCCTCATAAATATCTTCAATTACAAGAGGGACAAGCTCATGTAGATTTTTCTCAACTGGATGCAGGACTAAGTGATATGATAGAAACGGCTATTGATCTGACCTTACCTAGTCCTAAGTTATTAGATGGCTATACTAATTCTATGATGTTAGCTTTTTTTGAAGTTTATATTAGAAATAACCGAGAATATAAGGCTTTTTTAAGCTCAAATTATGGCCAATATTTAAGTCAAGGTCAAAGGTTTAAAACTCATTTAATTACTGAAAAATCTTCCGATAGTTTAAGTCAATCAATTCAAAAATTTATCAGAGATAATAATATTGTCGTTCCTGAAAAGCGTTGACTTTTTCACGACTCAAATCTTGCACCTTTCTAAAATTGATGGGTGCAAGATTTCAGAAGATTCAAGATATCAGACCAAAGGAAAATGAGCCAAGATTATTTTGGGTCTAAAAATTTGATATTTTCCGCTCTTTTCCCTATATCGCTAACTTTTTTTGCGACGTAAACCCATTAAGCCGCCAAAAATCAGAAGAGAAAGGACGGATGTTGGCTCAGGAACTTGTTGTCCACCATTTAAGAGAAGCTCTGTCCGATTAAAAACAGTTTCTCCTACTTGTCGTCCTAAAGCGCGTCCATTGAGATCCCCATCATCAAAATGAATACCGCCGTATAGTCGAGAGATTCCTGCTTCATCAGCCGCTTCGGTAAAAGTTTGCCATCCAAGTGTAATCTCAGTCATGGGTGTGAAACCTGGTTCAAAACGAGATTCCCCTGGTTGAAAAGTAACACTTAATCCTTGTGTACCATCTCCTAAAATAAAATTGTTGCTGCCGGTGTAACTGCGAAGAACTTCAGCCGAAGCCGCACTGAAAGCACTATGACCTGAAGTATACTCAGGAAATGGTGGAGAAGGATCGCCTCCAGGGGTTTGATAGGTGAGAAATTCTGTGACAGGGATTTCTATGGTACCTAGCTCTGGACCTCCCCAAGCCAGGATAGTATAAACCCCATCTCCGTCTGGATCTTCTCCTAATAAACCTAGTTCTCCTAAGTCTCTAATTCCTCGTACTGGACGAACATAATCATAAGTATATTTAGCGTCCCAAGTCGCAATCCCTGCATCAAAGACTGCATTCCCTAAATTTAAAAACAGAGGAACATCAAAATCTAAGTCAGGGTCTTCTTTTTCTGCCACTTTTTGCGCAAATAGCATCCATGTTCCGGGGGGAAATGGTGTTCCGCCTCCATCTTCCCAGAATTCTGCAACTAATTTACGTGTATCTCCCTCTGGTTGTGTAGTGGGATCACTTAAACTGGCACTCAAGTCAACGACTCGTTGAGCTTGATCAATAAATCCAGGATTAATATCTGTCCCAATTAAGTCTTGACTAATAGGAACAGTAGTATTATCAGAACGAGTAATTGTTTGTGCTACTAAGTCTACAGTTGCTTCGGGATCAAGTAGAAAAGGTTCTGGTGGAGGGGGAAGAAATTGAGATCCTGAAGTGAGGGCAAAAGGACTTACATCTGCCCATTGAGGAGTCAGAGCAGTCTGAGTCCTAATAAATTCAGGGGTTCCTTCAGAGCCAATGGGTACACTTTCAGGCGTCCAAGCCTCAATATTGACTTTGTTGCTTACAGTATTGGTGGGAACATAACCAGTGGTATCAGCGTAGTTGTTTAACTGATTTGAGCCATCTTGAAGACGGAAATCAAGCCATTCTTGAGCGACAAAATTACCAATTTCGGCGGCACTTGTACCCGTCGTAGACGTATTATCTGGATCGAATCCTAACTCTATCATTTGCTGCCGAAAACCATCTTGTAGGGTTGTATCAGCAAAAATACTATTTAAGATGCCGAAGGCTGCATGGCTAATGGCTTCTTGTTTATTGGATAAGGTATTTTCTATTTGGGGACGTTGTAAATCACTATCAATTAAACCATCAAAATAAAGAGCGCTTACTGGTGTGTCTTCATAGATTGCCCAAGCGTCATACATAGCAGTTCCTAGCATACCGTAAGCACGAGACGCTCCGGTTGGACCTAGAAAAGAGCCGGCCCCCGGAGTGCTAACTGCATTGAGAATTTCACTCACCCATAAACTGGCAACACTTTGTCTAGTTTCATCTAATGGGATTTCATCGATGGCAGACTGCGCAAACGCAGGTAAATTGAAGCCAATCGAAACTAGGGTGGTTGCTGAAAATGCAACCCCCAACAACTTATTGTTCATGGTTATCATATTTTATGTTGGTTTGATTAGGGACAATCTAGCAATTAGAAATGATTTATTACCATAAAGTCTTTCTTAAGAGTCGTAGTTGTTGCGGACGAGATTTTAGAACCTATCTTGCCTATGACTTTGATGCCATAACTATGCGCAAAAAGTCTATTAAAGTAGTCTGAGAGAGCAAAGTTTGACTGGGGCTTGTCTTTTCTACCATCCAACCCTGAACCAGATCCGGCGATCGCCATAAGTGCAAATGATCAACGGCCGGATCGGCATAGAAATTGAGTTTTCCGGCCCCCAGAATAGCAGAACTATGGTGAGTAAATGAGTCGTGACTGATACGATAAATAGGGAAATTACCCCATAGAGGCACACCCCAACCATCGAAGGCTATTAATCCTTGAATGTTACCCCCTTGTCGTTGCCATTGCAGGGCCGTTGTTACTGCAGCAACTACCCCAGCACTAAAAGCAATTATGATTAATTTTTGTGCCTTTTGTTGGCATTTTTTTTGTAAATACTGTAGGGAATGGAAGCCAGAATAGGGAGGATATTTATCAGTAGGAAAGATTAAAAAGTTATCTAAATTTATTGAATGATTGCTAATCTTTTTAACAAAAGAGTCTGTTAAATACGGATCATGAAAGCCAGGACAAATAAAATAGACAATAGACATATTAGAGCAATATGACTTAAAAAAAGGTTTCAAGCCTCTAACTTGAGGTGGATGTAATTCTAAATTCTAATTGATCATCAGTTTTCAGTAGTATTTAAAGCCTTGATCATGGCCTGTTGAGAAACAGCTTGGTAAATTTGTTTTAGATTATCATTAACTAATTTAGCATCTTCAGAAGCTAAAGGTATTCTTCCTAAAACATCTAAAACATTTTTGTTATCGGCTGGGGGAACAATTACCACAAGAGAAGGATCTAAAGACTGTTGATACTGCCAGAATTTTTTAACATCTAAAGTCTGATGTTTTTGATGCTCTTGTTTGTCTTTTACTTGGGTTTGATGGGGTGTTTTAGATGTTTCTTGTGGACGATTATTCTCATCATCAATTTTTTGACTGCGTAATTTTCTCAACCCTTCTAAAATCTGAGATTTGGTTCTTCCTCTTAGTTGAAAAATAATAAAAGGATCTTGACTAAATTTTTCTGCTAATTGATAATAAATGGCTCCAATATGTTTACAAGGATTTGCTTTATCGGGACAAGTGCAATGAGAATGAACATCTGTTAAAGTAAAAGGGAAGATACTTAAACCATTATCCGTGAAAACCTTTTCTATATTATCAGGCATTTTTCCTGCTAATAATTGGGCCGAAAAAATTGCTTTTTCTGACAAACTTTTAAGAATAAAATCCCAATCTTCATCTGTAAAAGAGTCGAGAGAAAGAGATACTTGATAAGGCTCTTTTTCTGTTCCTTGAACTTTAGCTAATACTTTAGACTCCGAAAATTCAATACTCAAAACGTGGCCTTCTCTTGCATAATTTCTCGCTCTTTCCAATCGCTTTTTAAATCGATAGGAATCCAGTAGTTCTAACCAACGAACCACCCACCATTCCTGTTGAGGCAAATCATTTTCATGAGGTAATTGATTGATATTTTTCATAATAAATTAATCGACTTTATTAACATCAACAGACGACTCTTTTTGTAATTGTTGAGCCTTATAAAAAGTTTCTAAACTATGAGGATCACCTACATATCGCCAGTGCCAAGGTTCGTAACTAATATTTTGAGGATTATTGGCGGGAAAGGATAGCTCAAAACTGTACTTAGCAGCATTATTTTCTAGCCAACGAAAAGCAGGAGTTTTTTCAAAGTTTTCACTTAAATTAGTCCCTGGAACCTTACCATCTCCAATATCAATGGCATAGCCAGTATGGTGTTCGCTATACTTGGGAGGCGCACTAACTTCGGCCCTTTTGCTAGGATTTTGATTGCGTTGCCGTTGAATTTCAAAGAATAAATAGTTTTGTTGGTCAACGGTTCTAAACCCAGAAATAGGGGTTAAAATAATACCATTAGCTCTAGCATCTCGCTGCATTTTCAAAAAACTATCGGCTGCTTTTGTCCTCAGTTTAATTCTCCCATCATTAGTAATAGATTTTAACTGATCGGGGGAAGCTTCTTCATAACGTAAATGACCTAAAATGTTCTCAATCTCTTCAGGAGCAGGAGTCGGAATAGGGGAAGGAGACAGATTAGGAGTGGGGGAAAGATCAGAAATAACGGGTTCTGAAGGCGAGAAGAGACGCATAACCCCAATGCCGACTAAAATCATGACGATCGAGCCCCCCACTCCTAGGATAATTAATTGAAGGTTGGGAGAAGAAGTCTTGGGGGAAGTAGAAATATCCCGCAAAGCTGCAGGGATATCTTCCAGTGATGTTGGTTTTTCTTTATTGTTCATAAGTAGCTTATAATGACAGTTTTCATTTGTATGGGCTAACAGAGAAAATGCACATTATGTCCACTGTGCCCCGACCAAAATGTTGATACACTCAATTCAAAACTGCTGTAGCCAGTCAACCCCTGTTAACATTTTAAGAGTAAATCTCAAAATCGGTGTTCAGACAATGTATCAGGAAAATAAGTGTTCCCATTTAACAACTCTAGGACTCAGTTTAGCAACCCTTCCCTTATTAGGGGGTTTATGTATGCTAAAAGCGATTGAACAAGACTTATTAAGTTGGGGAGTTGACAGTGAAGAGGTATTTAGAGGGGATCGCCTACCCTTGCTTAACTTTCCCCATAGCCAAAATCAAGACAACTCTTAAACTATCATTAAAATTTAGGGGCAAGGGCGGGAGAATTGACCCGAAAACAAAAAAGAACCGATAAAATAATGGAGGTTGCTAGTCAATAGCAAGAGTCTGACAGAGGGAGGACCTCATAGACGTTGAGCCTTCCCATTGATGTCACAGATATTAACAATAATTGTCTTGCATGATGATAGCCCAGGTTGAGTCAGTTATCTAACTTGTCCTTGAATCGCAAAAAGTCCCTTGAGGTTGCTATGAGTCCGCTTCTTGAATCATTACAGTCGTCTATGGAAGATGCCAACATTTTCTCAACATCTGATCTATTTTTACGTCATCGTCTAAAATTAGTCGAAAGTTTATGGGAATCAGTATTAAAGGCTGAATGTGGTCAAGAGTTAGTGGATCTGCTCAAAAACTTACGAGAAATTTGCTCACCCGAAGGACAAGTAACCGATAAACCCAAAACCTCTATCAATGAACTCATCGAAGGCTTAGAACTTAATGAAGCTATTCGTGCAGCCAGAGCATTCGCCCTTTATTTTCAATTGATCAATATTGTAGAACAACATTACGAACAAAGAGATCAGCAACTTAATCGTAGGGCAACCTATCAAGAAGCGGAAAAAAGTAACAGGGACAGAAAAACGGCCACCAATGGCTCAATGGGAGCGGATTTATTAGAAAAAGCCTTAGTTGGGGGCAACGATAACCAAGAAAAAGGGGGAACCTTTCACTGGTTATTTCCTCAACTCAAACGGTTAAATGTCCCCCCCCAACAGATCCAAAGACTCCTAGAACAACTGGATATTCGCCTCGTTTTCACCGCCCACCCCACAGAGATAGTCCGTCATACCATTCGCCTCAAACAAAGACGGATAGCTACCCTCCTGCGACGTTTAGACCAAGCAGAAGAAGCCTTTAGGGGGATGGGATTAAGTAGTTCCTGGGAAGCAGAATCCATCATTGAACAACTCAATGAAGAAGTTCGTCTCTGGTGGCGCACCGATGAACTGCATCAATTTAAACCCAGTGTCCTCGATGAAGTGGATTATACCCTACACTACTTCGATGAGGTCTTATGTAATGCTTTACCCCAACTGTCTCAAAGACTGCAACAAGCCTTAAACGCTAATTTTCCTCGCATTAAACCACCTCGCAATACCTTTTGTCGCTTTGGCTCATGGGTAGGAGGCGATCGAGACGGCAACCCCTTCGTAACGCCTGATATTACCTGGCGCACCGCTTGTTATCAACGCAACTTGATCCTAGAAAAATATTTAGCCTCCATCGAAGACTTAACTGAGATCCTTAGTTCATCGTTGCACTGGAGTAACGTCTCCCAAGACTTGCTAGACTCCCTCGAACGGGATCGTGTGGCCATGCCAGAAATTTACGATGAACTGGCTATCCGTTATCGTCAAGAACCCTATCGTCTCAAACTTGCGTACGTTCAAAAACGCCTGGAAAATACGCGCGATCGCAATAACCATCTTGCAAACCCTGAAGAACGACAATTATTGCTTGAAGAACCCCCCCAAAACGTCTACGACTCAGGGCACGACTTTGAAGAAGAATTACAACTAATTAAACGGAACTTAGAAGAAACCGGTCTAAAATGTCAGGCTCTAGACAATTTGATTTTTCAAGCGGAAATGTTTGGCTTTACCCTGACTCAATTAGATTTTCGTCAAGAGTCTTCCCGTCATTCCGAAACTATCGAAGCCATAGCCACTTATTTAAACATCCTACCCCGTCCTTACGGAGAACTATCCGAAGAGGAAAAAGTCAACTGGTTGGTGGGTGAGTTACAAACCCGTCGTCCTCTGATTCCCAGAGAAATGCCTTTTGAAGCAAAAACTATCGAAACCGTAGAAACCATGCGGATGTTGCGCTATCTACAACAAGAGTTTGGCATCGATATATGTCAGACATACATCATCAGCATGACTAACGATGTCAGCGATGTGCTAGAAGTCTTGTTATTAGCCAAAGAAGCGGGACTCTACGATCCTGGAACCAGTACCACCACCATTCGTATTGTTCCTCTGTTTGAAACTGTCGATGACTTAAAGCGGGCCCCAGAGATCATGGAGGCCTTATTTAAGTTACCCTTATACCGTGCCGCTTTGGCCGGAGGTTATGACTACTTAGACGAGTCCAAAAAAGACCAACTGCCTCCCCCAGAGTTGCAACCGGCCAACCTACAAGAGATTATGGTGGGCTACTCCGATAGTAATAAAGACTCCGGCTTTCTCAGTAGTAACTGGGAAATTCATAAAGCACAAAAATCTCTCCAGAAAGTTGCCAACCCCTACAATCTAGATTTGAGGCTCTTTCATGGTCGAGGGGGTTCTGTGGGACGAGGAGGAGGACCTGCTTATGCTGCTATTTTAGCCCAACCCACCGGCACCATTAACGGGCGCATTAAAATTACGGAGCAAGGAGAAGTTTTGGCTTCCAAATATTCCTTACCCGAATTGGCGTTATATAACTTGGAAACCGCTACAACGGCAGTAATACAAGCCAGTTTACTCGGCAGTGGATTTGATGATATTGTGCCTTGGAACGACATCATGGAAGAATTGGCTAGTGGTGCCAGAAAAGCTTATCGGAGTTTGATTTATGAACAACCGGACTTTCTAGACTTCTTCTTGTCCGTTACCCCCATCCCCGAAATTAGTCAATTACAGATTAGTTCTCGTCCAGCACGAAGAAAAAGTGGAAAAAAAGATTTAAGTACCTTAAGAGCTATTCCTTGGGTGTTTAGCTGGACGCAAAGCCGTTTTCTTTTACCCGCTTGGTACGGTGTGGGGACCGCATTACAAGGGTTTTTAAAACAAGAACCCGAAGAAAATTTGAAGCTTTTAAAATATTTTTACTTGAAATGGCCGTTTTTTAAAATGGTGATTTCAAAAGTGGAAATGACCCTCTCAAAAGTCGATTTACAAATTGCCCATCACTATGTCAAAGAACTCTCTCAATCTGAAGATATAGAACGATTTGAAAGAGTATTTCAACAGATTTCTCAAGAATATCATCTCACCCGTGACATCGTTTTAAGGATTACAGAACAACCCAAGCTATTAGAAAACGATGCTAATTTACAGCGTTCTGTTCAGCTAAGAAATGGTACCATTGTCCCCCTAGGATTTTTACAAGTTTCTTTGTTGAAACGTCTCCGTCAATATACTCGTCAAGCAGAGTCCGGGGTCATTCATTTCCGCTATTCTAAAGAAGAGTTATTACGGGGTGCATTATTAACCATTAATGGTATTGCTGCTGGAATGCGTAATACAGGTTGATGGCGTTAATAATTGATAGTTGCTACTTCCCAACTCTCAAGTGTCAATTGTTGTATGAACAATCAGTTTAAAATCAGCGAAATTGCCGATCTAATTATCAGACTTTTTCTGATCGGCTTATTATTGGTTTGGTGTTTCGTTCTTATTCGTCCTTTCATCGGCATTATGCTGTGGGGAATTATCCTGGCGATCGCTATATTTCCTCTCTTTTTGTGGTGCAAAAACTGTCTAGGGGGAAGGGGAAAGTTGACAGGGACAATCATTACCTTAGTGGGAGTTGCTGTCATTATTGGCCCGATGAGTTTCATGGCTACCATCTTTGTTAATAATGTTGATACCCTTGCCCAAAGTATTCAATCTGGTAATTTGGTGGTGCCTCCTCCCCCCGAAGGAATAGAAGATTTGCCATTTATTGGGGGGTATGTCAATAGAATTTGGGAGGCAGCCTCGGTTAATTTAATTAATGTTTTAAGTCAGTTTCGCCCGCTAATAGAACAATTAACGAAAAATCTCTTGTTTTTAGCAGCTAACATTGGCTTTACCCTGTTAAAATTTATTTTTTCGATTATCATTGCCGGCATATTAATTATTAATGCAGAAGGTTTAAGTCGTCGCTTAAGACAAGTATTTGTTAGGTTAACACCCCAACAAGGTCAAGGGTTTTTACAATTGGCAACTGCCACCATACGAGGGGTTACACGGGGCATTATTGGAGTCGCTGTTTTACAAAATCTTCTCATTGCCCTTGGTTTGATGGTGGCAGGAATTCCTTTTGCTGGTTTATTATCTTTATTATCTCTGGTTTTAACTATTATTCAAATTGGTCCAGGATTAGTGGTTTTTCCGGCCATAATTTATGCTTGGTCAACCATGGGCAATGAGAAGATTTTGTAAAACAGCGACTCCAATAATGCCCCGTGTAACCCCTCGTATGGTGGCAGTTGCCAATTGTAAAAACCCTTGACC
>JASJEA010000245.1 GCA_030064935.1 Crocosphaera sp.
GAAGTCAGACCAAAAGGTGGGCGCAAGTCTGTCTTGAGGCATTCCCCTGTGAGTTCAGAAGCCCCAACTATACCGATAGGTTAGTTGGGGTAGTTCACAAAAGGTCAATCAATCTCCATCAAACAACTATAAAAAAGCTAGAAAAAAATACGCACTAAGAACTAAGAATCCCTTGCTTTCAGCTAAGGGAGTATCAATTACTGATTTCCCTGACCCCATCTAAAATCTTTGATTTAGATGGGGACTGCGCTCAACTATAGCAGTACAAAGAAAGATTGGGACAGTATGGTAAGGTGGGCAATGCCCACCCTACAAGGTTTTGCAATTTTATCAACGTCCTAACGATAATGCGTAGTGCTATATTTTGTTCAATGAAGCCATCCTTTGAGACGACGGGCAACTTGAGGACGACGTAACTTACGCATCGCTTTACTTTGAATTTGACGAACTCTTTCGCGCGACAAGTTAAAAATGCCCCCCACTTCTTCGAGGGTATGGGGTTGGGAAGTACAGAGTCCATAACGCAAAGCAATAACGTCTTTTTCCCGTTGTGTTAAAACATCACTGAGTACAGCCGATACTTCGTAACGCAACATCCCCTCATTCATCAGTTCTTCGGGTAATTGTAAGTCTTGGTCTTCGAGTAAATCAACTAATTCTGTGTCTTCTCCTTTTCCAACCCGATGGTTTAAAGATAAAGACTGTCTACGGAGTTGTAATAACTGACGGAGTTGAGGTGGTGTCACTTCTAACTCGTCAGCGAGTTCTTTTTCGTTGGGGTTGCGTTGCAATTTTTGTTTTAAAACCCGTTGGGCTTTTTTCAACTTATTAAGTTTCTCAACTACATGAATCGGTAAACGAATCGTTCTCGCATCATTGGCTATGGTACGAGTGATAGCTTGACGAATCCACCAATAAGCATAGGTTGAGAATTTATAACCTTTATTAGGGTCAAATTTCTCTGCAGCACGATTGAGTCCGATGGCTCCTTCTTGAATCAAATCTAAGAAAGGAACACCGCGATTAAGATAACGTTTCGCAATGGATACCACCAAACGCAAATTAGAACGAATCATCTTCCGTTTCGCTGTACGTCCCCGATGCAAACGATGTTCAAATTGCTTTTGGTTATCGAAGGACATGGCTATTGCCCATTCTGTCTTAGTCGGGGGTCGCTGCAATTCTTCTTGCAATTTTTGACGGGTTTCTTCTGATTGCACTAAAAATTGAACATGATTCGCTAAATCTACCTCTTCTTGAGCGTTCAGGAGAGGATAGCGCGACATTTCTTTAAAAAATGCCCCTACTGTATCATCAGAAACCGTCTTACGATATCCTTCTGGATATTGATGACCCACATCATCGGCTAAAGAGGAAATTTCTACTTCAACCGATTGAAGATCCTTTTCTGTTTGTTCGAGTTCTACTGCTTCAATTGCAGAGGGTTTAAATTCATTCATCGATTCCGTTGGCATCATTTGTGTCATGTTCATAAGCTGATAATTCCGAGGAGTAAAACACGTTTAACAAGTTCAGGAACAATGGAAGAGGAGACGAGGTCAGCTATGTATGGAATTATGGATTATTGGCTATGAATTGAACTGGAAATATTTTAAGATTATCTTAATAATTTGCTACGATTCTTATTCAATACCAATGAGTACCCAAAAAACGGAAACTAAAGATCAAAAACGAGGACAACTTAATCTTATGATTTAATCTAGTGACTATCGCCTCCAGCCCGAACCAATCATGGTTTGAGAAGACTGGCTGTTTATCAGGCTACCAGAATTATTTGGATGTTTTGTCTATCTAATTACAAAAAGACAAATCTATGAATAGAAAGAGGAAGTTCTTTGGTTAAACTATAGAAAGTTTTTAACATTTGCTCGTCTCCTTCACACTGGAAATGAATTTTTTGCTTCTTGTTATTACATAACTTATCTGATTTTAGGTTGATTTTTCATCCCTTTTTAGATAAAGTTTTGTTAAGAAAAAAACTCAGATAAATTATAAAGAAAATCGAAAAAAGAAGTTGTTCTATATGGTCATAGTGTAGCGTATTTTACAAAAATTTGTGTAGAGATTTATTAAGGTTACTTAATTGATTGGGAAGAATGATTTTAGTAGCAAAGGACATGGTTAGGATTTGCTGGTGATGTTGAGGATAAGGTGAGTTCGGAGTTCGGGGTTATTCTTTTTTAAACGAGACAATGAGGGTTTGAAACTGCTGATTTTAGTAAGTTGTCTCCAAATTTCCCTATATCGAACTCAGGCTGAGAATGAGATTTTTTTGTGACGAATCATACTGAAAATTTGAACTCATTTTAGATAATGTCTGTGAGTTCTTTGTGTCAAAAATCATTCAATATATGCAAATTACCGCAAAAATGACGAAGTTACTGGGAACTGTCCTCTCTGTAACCCTATTATCCCCTCAGCCATTGCTTCTGGCTAATCCAGAGGCACCAAGTTCTGGTGAAATTCATCCTACTTATCAAAAAGCACGGCAAGAACTGCCTAAAGACTATTTTGCCGTATATGCTATTGCTGATCGTATTGCGCGAGCCAATGGCTTAGATAAAACAGATGGTAGGGGACCAGGATGGGGTGAACACGCCCCCAATGATAAAAGACTGTTTAATTTAGTTTGTTTAGTCTATGGTAGTAACCCAGAAAAATACGCAGAAGTCTTCATTAAAAAATTTGTTTTAGTGGATAGTGAAGGAGTTGCCACTGAACAAGCAATTAAACGTCGGGCTGCTAGATGTCAGCGAGACTTCGCTAAAAAAATGGATAGTTGGAATAAGTTATTACTACCTCATTATGCTACTGATAACTCAGATATACCTAGCAATAGAACCCTTCACAATTCTCCAGGGGTTTCTCGTAGAGGAAGTCATTGGTAAAACAAGGTGAGTTCGGTGTTAGAATTTGGAATTCAGAATTTAGAATTACCTCAACCTCAATTTGGAGGCTTGGAAACCTTTTTTTCGGTAATTATTCTTAGCAAAAATCTTAAAATCTGGTGTTAGTTAATAATTTCTTTCGTCCAAGGTTCCCCCATTCGAGGAATCCCAAATCCTGGTAGATTTAATAAGATTCCAATTTGTTGAATATGAGAGCTAACCATCCCCGGATTACCAATTTTCAGGGTGATATTTTTAAATATTTCTGCTTCCCACTGTTGTTCTTCTCCTTGGATAAATTCCCATTTTCTTTCGCTGCTAAACCCTGATTGCAAAATACGGATCATTTTTCCCTCTTGAAAAAGACAAAAACTAACTGAGTCTGAAACAGTATACGCCGCTAATCCTAATAGTTTTTGCTCCCGAAAAAGTTGAGAGATATCTTGAGTATATTGAACAACATTTTCTGGCTCTTCTAGAAACAGTTGTATCCAAGGACTTTCCTGATGATAACGTACAGTAAAGAAATAGCCTTCTTGGACTAGCAAAGAAGAAATATTTTCCATTTCTTCTGGTGCTTTTTGCGGCTGTTCACAGAATATATAAATGGCAGCAAATTTACCCATAGTTCACATATTTTAAGTAAAGAAGTACAAGCTTTATTGAATAAGTAAGATATTACAAGGAGCGTGATGAAAAACATAATTACTAACACTTCCCAATAATATTTCTGATAATCCTGTTAAGCCTCTTCTTCCCATAATAATTAAATCTGCTGGCCAATTTCGGGCAACTTTGATAATACAAGAACTAGGGTTTCCCATCGTATAATCCCATTCTGAATTAACTCCTTGTAAGGAGGCTTTTTGACTATATTTAGTTAACCACTGGATTACTTTTTCTCTTTCTTGTTCTAGGTTTTCATGCAATTTCGGAAACAAGGTATCTAATTCGCTAGTGGTAAAAGTTCCATAGGGGGTAAAATACACTTCTGAATTGATACAGTGAAATAACTTTAAAATACTGTCTTCTTGTTTAGCTATATGTAAAGCTTCTTGAAACACTGTTTCACTATTATCGATAGAAGCAAGGGGGACTAAGATTTTTTTAGACATCATTTTTAATCAGAGAAACCAGTAACCTTAATGGATTTGAAACTATTTTTTAGTATAGTATTTACTCAAGAACCAAAAACCGAACATGATACAATAAAAATTGCATTTTATTTACCTATTTTCTATGTTGTCAAAAGATACATTATTCGCAGTTTCTTTATTTCCTTATTTGGGGTTTTTATGGTTTTTGACTCGTTGCCCAGAAACCCCTCGTTTAGCATTAATTGGTTTTTATGTTTTATTGGTTTTTGTCGCAGTAACCATTCCTGCCGGAATTTATGCCAAAGTTCACTATGGAGAAGCCTTAGCAAATATTGATTGGTTACATGGTAGTGCAGAATCTTTCTTAACCCTCTCTAATATTTTGGTCGTTTTAGGGTTTCGTCAAAGTATTCTTAATTATCGAAAGCAACAAGAAAACACAAAATAGAGGATGGAAAGAAAAATATCCCTTGTTTCAAGCCTTAAACTTGGGGTGGAAGAAATTTGCCCATTCTGACCGACCATATTTCTGTTCAACATTTATCTTAATTAATAAGATAACTTATTAAACTTCATTTGTTCAACGGCGGCAACCTTAGCCGACTGAGTGGCAGAAGATGTTGTGGGAGAAACAGAAGACGCTTGAATGACTTGTGAATTAAATCGATAACCTACATTGCGCACAGTTTGGATCAAACTGGGTTGACGGGGATCGGTTTCAATTTTCTTACGCAAAGACAAGACATGAGTATCGATGGTACGGGGGTTATCAATGGCCTCTGGCCAAGCTCTTTGCAGCAATTCTGAACGGCTCAGAGGTTTCCCTTCTGCTTGGGCTAAGACATACAATAAACTAAATTCTTGAGGGGTTAAATCGACAAAATCTCCTCGAAATTGAACCCGACGTTGTACTAAATCAATTTTTAAATCACCATAATCTAGAAACAAGGGCGCAGAAGCCACACGAACCCTTCTAATTAAGGCTTCCACCCTAGCCATAAATTCCTGCATTCCAAAGGGTTTGGTCAAATAGTCGTCAGCCCCTGCATTGAGTCCCCTAACAATATCTTTTTCGGTATTTTGGGCTGATAAAATAAGAATCATCGATTGCTTTTGTTGATGCAGCCATCGACACAATTCTAGGGAATCTCCGTCAGAGAGATCAGCATCAAGGACCACTAAGGTGGGCTGGCGACGCTCAAAAACACTTCGAGCTTGTTGTAAATTCGCACACTGTTCAGCGGTGTAACCTGCCTGTTGCAGATGCCACCCTAATAATGAGCGTAGATGAGGATTTCCCTCAACAATAGCGGTATAAATGAGAGTCACCTTAGTTTTCGTCCTTTTAATTTGACCGTCCTTAGCGTAACAAACGTAATGTCAAGAATTTGTAACATTAGCTACGGGGTTTTGAGGGATTTCCTAAGAAAATCTTAAATTTTATTAAAACCCAGTCTTCAATTTATTCATCCTATGGTCATGATCAAGAGGGTTCAGAGACAATGATCTTTATAATCTATTTAACATTCTAGCTTGTTTTTCTGTTAATGATTCATTAAAATCAAAACACTTATTTTAGCTCTATCCTTGTATAAGTCATTCCCATTAATATCCTATGCTTCAACATCCTTTGGCAATCCGTTATTATCAAAACCTCACAGATGGTATGGTCGAATTATGGAACCGTGGCCGTCGCTTTGATGAGATCCAATCTTATATGGATGGTTATATTGCTTGTTTAAGACAAGCCGATGTTTTAGAACCCTATCTCATTCACCGTTTAGAAGAAGATGCTTGGCGTTTTTTTCGTGATCCCTCTAACTTTGAGTTACCAGCATTACAACCAGAAACCGAGTATTACCGACAATAGACTAGCCATGATGCCGATGTTTTTTCTTGAAATATTTAGAGATAATTCAATCATGACTATAGACTTAAATCTGAAAAGATTTAAGTTATTTTTCAATAGCCCGCTTCTAGCGGGCTTATTTTTTTAGGAAGCTAGAGCAACTTCTACAGCTTGTTGTAGCTCACCATTTTGATACATCTCAATCATGACATCCGAGCCTCCCATAAATTCCCCATTGATATAAACTTGGGGAATGGTGGGCCAGTTGGAGTATTCCTTAATGCCTTGACGAATGCCATCATCTTCTAGAACATCACAAGTTTCGTAAGGAACACCTAACGTATTCAAAATTTGGACAACATTATTAGAAAAGCCACATTGGGGCATTAATTTGTTACCCTTCATGAATACAAAAATTTTGTGGCCTTTGATGTGTTCTTCAATTTTTGTTTTGACTTCTGGGGTCATATTTACTCCTTAAGAAATTGATTCACTAAGCACTGTTTGATCTAAAGTATAGACAAGATTATCCCTGGGCCTTTTCCCAAGCTTCGGGGGTGAAGGTTTTTAAAGCCAGAGCATGAATGGCTTCAGAAGCCATGGCTTCTTGAACTGCGCCATAAACCAATTGATGTTGTTTAATCATGGTTTTGCCTTCAAACTCAGCAGAGACAACAATGGCCTCCAAATGGTCCCCCCCACCGGTGAGATCCCTAACCACTACTTGAGCGTCGGGGAGTTGAGTCTTAATCATATCTTCAACTTGTGCAAGTGCAACCATTGGCTTTTTCTCTGAAAAACGAAAAACTATACTATGTTTATTGTGGCTTAATTTGCCAATCTTGGCCACAGTGAGATATTAGGGGAAGAAAATCGCTCTATTTCTCCCCAGGGTGCTTAAACGTTGGAATAGACACTATTGCGTAGAATTGTATACCCTTTGATTAATTCTCGAATCCCCCTCCCCAGTGGCCATTCGGGTTCAAAGCCAGTTTTCAAGATACGAGAATTAGAAACAATATAATCCCGCTTGTCGGGATCTTCTCCAATGGGAGCTTCTAAATAGACAAACTTGGGCAAATACTTTTTAATTTCAGCGCACAATTCTAATTTAGACAAATTGGCATCTTCTAAACCCACATTGTAAGGCAAGCCTTTCATGGTTTCAAAATTTTCAAGGCCATGAACAAATACTTTAGCCACATCCCGAATATGGATATAGTTCCGTTTAAAATGTCCTTCAAAAATGACTACAGCGCGATCATAAAAGGCACGATAAACAAAATCATTAACCAATAAATCAACCCGCATTCTCGGAGACATACCAAACACAGTAGCGAGTCGAAAGGTGATACTATTTTCTCGTGCTAAGACTACCTTTTCTGCATCAACTTTTGTCGTTCCATAGAGAGAGATAGGGCGTAAGGGAGACTCTTCGGTACAAAACTTACCCGCTTCTCCAATCCCATAACCACTATTGGTTACAGGCATTAAAACTCTTTGTTGAGGGCTG
>JASJEA010000246.1 GCA_030064935.1 Crocosphaera sp.
CAGTAAAGGGGCTGGCCGTTGGGGTGGGGCGATACGACCTTTTTTATTAGCACAAGCTTTGCAAAAATTAGGGCATCACGTCAAACTTTTTGGCATTGCTTATGAAGAAAATGGCATCCCTAAATTACCCGAAGATTTGTCCATTACATCCATTCCTTGTCCTTATTATGCAGGGTTTAAAGGAACCTGGCGATCGCTAAGTCAATTATTACCTAAAATTGATGGGGATCTTCTCTATGCAGTGAAACTAAAACCCAGTAGTTATGGCATTGCTTTACTCAAAAAATATTTAAGCAATCGTCCTTTAATTGTAGATATTGATGACTGGGAAATGAGTTGGTACGGAGGCGATCGCTGGAAATATGATTTTAAAGTTAAAGGTATTATTGAGGATCTTTTTAAAGGAGATGCACCCTTACAGCATCCCGATCATCCTTTATATTTAAGGCAGATGGAGAAGTTAGTTTCTCTCGCAAATTATGTCACCCTACACACTCATTTTATTCAAGAAAGGTTTGGAGGGGTTTATATTCCTAATGGGAAAGATATTCAGCTATTTGATCCCCAAAATTATTCCCCTGAAAAGAGTCGCCAAAAATACGGATTAGATAAATACAAAATTTTAATGTTTCCTGGTGCGCCCAGACCTTATAAAGGGGTTGAAGATGTATTAATTGCGTTAGATAAACTCAATAATCCTGAGTTAAAATTAGTTATCGTTGGTGGAAGTCCTTACGATGATTACGATAAAAAATTACAAGAAAAATGGGGAAAGTGGTTAATTAAACTACCTAAATCACCTGTACAAGCTATGCCTGAAATTGTTGCGGCGGCTCATTTGATAGTGGTTCCTCAACAGGATACCCCTGCTACAAAAGCACAATTTCCTCTCAAGTTGATAGATGGGATGGCTATGGGAAAACCGATCTTAGGTAGCAAAGTCGGGGATATTCCTAATATCCTCGGAGATACAGGACATCTGGTTGATCCCAGTTCTCCCCAACAATTAGCTGACAAAATTGAGTGGATTTTTAATCATCTACAAGAAGCAGATGAGAGAGGGCAAAAAGCAAGAGAACGATGTATAAAGCATTATAGTATCGATTCGATGGCTACTATTTTATCAACAGTTCTAAAACCTTATTGTTAGTAAGCCCCATCTTTATTGAGAACCACAAAAATAGTTCTCGCAATTAAATGAAAGTCGTAGGATAAAGACCATTTTTGTTGATAGTTAATGTCCATCTTCACAATATCCTCAAAATCTTTAACACTAGAGCGACCATTAACTTGCCATTCTCCTGTGATACCGGGCTTAACCCTAAGACGTTCCCAGTGATGAGGGTCATATTTTTTTACCTCATCGACGGTAGGGGGGCGAGTTCCCACTAAACTCATATCTCCCATTAAAACATTCCAAAACTGAGGAAATTCATCTAAACTGGTTTTTCTTAAAAATGCCCCTAAACGGGTAATACGGGGGTCATTAGTATTCTTAAAAATATGACCGTTGGCTTCATTTTTGACTAAATGTTTCATTTTATCGGCCCCTACCACCATAGAACGAAATTTCCAGATGCGAAAGGGACGGCCATGGAGTCCACAACGAACTTGACTATAAAGTAGGGGGCCAGGATCAGAAATAGCCATAAGTATCATGATGGGAATAGCAATGATCACGGTTATGGCTATACCAACTAATGCCCCAAAGACATCTATCCCCCGCTTAAGTTTGCTGTTGATGGAAGGATGTAAAGAATTTAGGGCGTATTGAGTCTGTGTCACGGTTGGAAAATAAAGGGGTTGAGTTAAAAAATTATAAGCTTTCATTGCTTTACTGAAATCCGATTTTTGCGCTCCTGACTATAAGAATAAAGCGTCGACGTTATTGATAACGTAAGCGTTTATGTTAGTTTTGTATAACTTCGTGTATAAGTTTAGGTTAAGAAGACTGATAAAGTGAGAAAATAAGTTTAATTGATTAGGTGAGGCTAACTATGACAAGCCATTTTATCGAAGCAGAAATCGATCTTAAAGAAACCCCCCTGACGGTAACTGAAGCGGTGGAGAAGGCTTTAGAAACAGAGGGAGAACCCTTACGCTGGGCGATAACCAAAGTGGATCAAGACAAACAAACCGCCCAAGTAGAAGCCATCGTCACCAGAATGGATAATATTGAGTAAATTCTAAATTCTAAATTCTAAATTTTAGTGATGATTCATCGTCCTTATACGGCGGTTTTAATCGTTCCTACGGGTATTGGGGCGGCCATTGGGGGTTACGCTGGAGATGCTTTGCCAGTAGCTAGGGCTATGGCTAAAGTATGCGATCGCCTGATTACTCACCCCAATGTCCTCAATGGGGCGCAACTCTATTGGCCGATGGAAAATACCTTTTATGTGGAAGGGTATGGTTTGGATCGCTTTGCCCAAGGAGACTGGGGACTTCAGCCCGTTCATCAAAACTCCATTGGTTTAATTTTAGATCAAGGCATTGAACCGGAGTTAAGAACCCGTCATATTCAAGCCGCAGACGCTACTAGAGCAACCCTAGGACTAACCTTAACGGATTATGTTGTAACGGATATGCCTTTAGGTGTAGAACTGCGCATGGCTGCTTCTGGCGCAAGTTGGGGAACCCTTGCCCACCCCGATAGTTTACTGAGAGCGGCTGAAAAATTAATCACCAAATCTAAGGTAGAGGCGATCGCAGTTGTTGCTCGTTTTCCCGATGATATAGAAAGCCTCGCACTAGATAATTATCGTCATGGGAAAGGAGTTGATCCCCTAGCTGGGGCCGAAGCGGTGATTTCCCATCTCATTGTGCGTCAATTTCAAATTCCCTGCGCCCATGCACCAGCCTTACAGCCATTACCTTTGGATGATAATCTTTCTCCCCGTGCGGCTGCTGAGGAGTTAGGTTATACGTTTTTACCCTGTGTGTTAGTGGGGTTAAGTCGTGCGCCCCAGTTTATTACGAAAAGTCATCCCTCTACTATTTGGGCAGATGAGGTGGATGCGGTGGTGATTCCTGAAACCGCTTCTGGGGGTAGTGGTTTACTGAGTTTTAGTGCCAAAAATATCCGTATTATTGCGGTTAAAGATAATCAAACCGCCCTCAATGTTACCCCTAAATCCTTGGCAATGGAAGCAATTACGGTAAACTCGTATTTAGAGGCGTTAGGTGTCTTAGTAGCTGACAAAGCTGGCATTAGTCTTGATTCCTTTCGTCCTATTTTGTCGTCTCTATCTCAAGCCTATGACTAATCCTAATTCGTCTAACATGGAACCGTTAACCCGTACCCAGATTCTAGTGGTGATGGGGGTAACTGCAATTATTCTATTAGTTGTTGCTAAGGTTTGGCAACGTTTAGGCTCAATTCTTTTATTAAAGATTCATTTTTCTGTTGATAATTTATTGTTTGGAGTAGCTTTAGCTGGGGTTATTATTGTTGCTAGTAGTATTATTTACCGTCTTTGGCCAGATTATCGTAAAAGTGCAGATTCTTATTTAGAGCTAGTATTAAAACCTTTAATCTGGCCTGACTTAATTTGGTTGGGTTTATTACCTGGCTTAAGCGAAGAATTACTGTTTCGTGGGGTGATGTTACCCGCTTTAGGATACGATTTATTAGCAGTTATTTTATCAAGTTTAGTCTTTGGTATCTTACATTTAAGTGGTTCTCAACAATGGCCTTATGTTGTTTGGGCAACCATTGTCGGTTTTGGGTTAGGATATAGTGCTTTGATTACTGATAATTTATTAGTTCCTATTGTGGCTCATATGATTACCAATTGGGTTTCTAGTAGTTTATGGAAATTCAATCATGGCAGTCAGAATCCTATGTCTAGTTAATTTTATCATTGAGTTTATATTGTTCTATGGAAGTTCAATTTAGAGAGTTTAATGCCTTTGATGTTTGGATGTGGTTGGAATTTGAAACGGTTCCCTCTCCTATGGAAAAACAATATGTAGAAGAGGTGTTTAATTCCTGGTTTTATTTAGGTAAGTTAGGAGGATTTAATGCCGAAAATCTCCAGGTACAAGACATGGGGGTGGAAATTAGTTATATGGACTATAATACCAAAGTTTCTGATCAAGTTATGATGGCTCCTATGCACAATATGGCAGAATTTGAATACGAAGGAGTCTGGGGCCGTTGTTGGTTTGATCTGGGAACCAGTGATTTAATTGCTGTTGATATTTTAATCAATGCTTTAACTCAGTTGAGTCAGGAATTAGTGATCATTAAAAAGTTGGTTATTGGCGGAGAAAATGAAGATTGGCCCATTGAAAACAAACGACGGGCTATGTTTGCAGAAGATAATTAGTCATCTCCTTTAAGACAGAGAAAATCATTATGATTGCAGCAATTGATAAATCATCAGTATCTTTTGATGAATTTATAAAATGGTATCCAGAAAATAGCTACGAATTGAAGCGGGGGGTAATTACAGAAATGCCAAAACCGAGGGGAAAACATTCTAGGTTAGCGGGTGATTTATCCTATGAATTAGGTAAGATAATTCGAGACAGTAGACAACCCTATTTTATCCCTAAAGAATGTATTATTAAACTCTCTGGCAACACAGGCTATGAACCCGATATTATTGTTTTAGATGAGACAATGATAGGAAATGAACCTCGATGGGAAAGAGAATCGATTATTACTTTAAGTAAATCGATTAAACTGGTGGTAGAAGTTGTTTCTACGAATTGGCGAGATGATTACTTAATTAAATTAGCAGATTACGAAGCATTGGGTATTCAAGAATATTGGATTATTGATTATTTAGGTATGGGGGGAAGGCGTTATATTGGATATCCTAAGCAACCAACTTTTACCGTTTGTTCCTTAGTGGAAGGAGAGTATGAATTACAACAGTTTGTTATATCTTTGTTATAACCTAAAATGAAGTAACTAGAAATGCGAGCAAGATGCTCGCTCGCTAGAAAAATATTCAGCAGGATGCTTGCACTCCTTTAAATCTAATGCACACTCATTGACTAAAACACTCCACTACTTTTTTTAAGATTCTTGAGGAAAATCATTGAGGAAAGATGAGTTATCTTCTTCTTCTGTTGAAATGGTTTGTTCTTGGGGGATTACATTAGACGATAATTGTGAACTATCAGATTTTTTAGCTGCTTGACTTTCTGATACTTCCTTAGTATTTAAAGCAGTTTTAATCTGATTGATTATTGCTCCTAATTTTCCCTCATCCAATAAGGAATTAATCAAGGTTAAACCACTGGTGGATAACATTAATTTTGTAATATCTCCTGTTCCATTGCCGTTACTTTCATTTAACCCTGGAAAAGAATAAATTTTTGCATCCCCTAAAACTCCAGGTTGGGGGGCTAAGGATTGCAGGATATAGGGCAATTGAGGCACTAATTCAGGCCACAGTTCTTTTATGAGTTCAGCCGTCCTGTTTGCGTTGCTGAGGGCATTTTCAGCTTCGATGAGGGCTTGTTTACTTTGGGCTTCAGCTAACATTTTATACTTGTTCGCATCGGCTAAGGTACGAATAGACTCCGCTTCTAACTCAGCCGCTTGTTTGGCTATTTCTGCTTGACGACGACGGCGGAACACGTCAATTTCTACGACATTTTGCTCAGAAATCTGAATTTTCTGGGCTTCTTGTTCAGCAGTAATAACCACTAACCGTTGTTCTCGTTGGGCTTTTTCTACTTCTTGAGCCGTTATAACAGCCGCTTCAGCTTGGGCTTTTTCTGCTTCTGAGTCAAACCGTTCCCTCTCTTTATTAGCAATGGCTATCGCTGCTTGTTGTTGAGCAATTTTTGATTCTTGTTCGGCCGCCGCCACTTCAGCTTGCGCCTGAAGTTGAGAGGCTTGGATCATTTTTTTTCGGTTAATTTCTGCCACTTCGGTTTCTTGTTGTTGCAGGGTTTGAGTCACTTTTAATTGTTTATTTTGTTCTTCGAGTTCGATATTAACAGCAATCTGTTTTTGTTTAATAATTAACTCTTTTTGGATTTTCTCTTCTTCAACTTCTTGTTCTTGTAAAATTTTATTTTTTTCAATTTTAGCGGCTTCTTGATCTTTGGTTTCTTGAATTTCACGCTGTTGTTGAGCGCGGAAAAATTCTATATCTTTCTGTTGAGTTAAGTTAGCGTCTTCTTTTTGTTTGATGATTTCTAGGGTTTGTTTTTCGGCTTCTAATTCTCTTTGTTCAATGGCAACCTGTGTTTCTAATTCAACTTCTCTTTTTTGTTGAATTGATTTTTGTATGGTTTCAGTTCTCAGTCTGACTCCCTGGGCATCAAAAAAGTTATTTTCATCATAGGTATCACTTTCTTCAATTTCAGAAATAGCAATATTGTTGAGGGTTAAACCTACTTTTTTGAGGTCTTGTTGAATCAGGTTTAAAACCGCTTCGGCAAACCCTAATTTGTCTGAATCTATTTCTGCAATCTTCTTCTTCTTTGCTGCTGCTCTAATGGCATCGTCTGCCCGTTTTTCAATGGCATCTTTAATATCATTTTCTGATATTTTTCCTTGCTTAGATAATCGTGCTGCTGCTGCTAGTATATCCTTTTCTTCTTGAGCAATACAGATATAAAATGTGACTCTCATATTCGCTCTTAAATAGTCTTGAGTTCTCACGGCTAAATTAGCAGCGCGCACAACATCAATTGATATTTCTCTTAAAGGAACACGGGTAATTTCATGAAAACCTGGAAGAACAATACAACCACCATTTAAAATAACAGTTTTACTCTTTTTAAATACTCCCCCTGTCCTCACTAAAGCTTCATTATTAGGGGCAATTACATAAAACCTTGTGTATAACCAAACACTTAATAATAAAAGAAATAATAACACCCCAATACTGCCTAAAATACCGACAAAAGGGAAACTATTAAGGCTTGTACCAACTTGTCCTATATAGGAAGAATGAGTTGACAAATTTTGTTCAATACCCATAGTATTTTTATAAGTTTGGAATGAATTACTCTGAACATTACTGATTGGTTCAAAATCATAATTTAACTTAATTTCTGGCAGGAAATGAATGAGTTGTAATTCAATTTTAGGGTTCATTTTTTTACCTCTTTTTAATCATCTTTTGCTGAGTAATTTTGATTGAGCCATTTATCTTCATCAGAACTGTCTTTAGCGATGCCAAGATAACTATGTTCCTGGCGATCAATAATCAAAATGTGCTGTCCGTGATGAGGAATAACATCGGCCCAATGGGGCAAATTAACACTAATTGTTACTAAATTTTTGGCAGTATCATAAACATCGGCTTGTCCTATTTTTCCCTCAATTAAATAAGGAATTGTCTTCGAGGATACTGTTCCGACACAGCCAATTAAACGCTCACTTTTTACATCTTC
>JASJEA010000247.1 GCA_030064935.1 Crocosphaera sp.
AAGTATCTGGGGAGTGTGGTTCCCGTTGCTGATAATTTCTTTGCGGCCTTAAATTCTGCCGTGTTTAGCGATGGTTCTTTTGTGTTTATTCCTAAAGGGGTAAAATGTCCTATGGAACTGTCAACTTATTTCCGTATTAATAATGGAGATACGGGGCAGTTTGAGAGGACTTTAATTGTAGCAGAAGAAGGGGCATCAGTTAGCTATTTAGAAGGGTGTACGGCCCCCATGTATGATAGTAATCAACTCCATGCTGCGGTGGTTGAATTAGTGGCTTTAGATGATGCAGATATTAAATATTCTACAGTGCAGAATTGGTACGCTGGTGATGAAAATGGTAAGGGCGGAATTTATAATTTTGTGACCAAACGAGGACTCTGTAAAGGAGTTAATTCTAAGATTTCTTGGACTCAAGTAGAAACTGGTTCTGCTATTACTTGGAAATATCCCAGTTGTGTGTTAGTTGGGGATAATTCTGTTGGGGAATTTTACTCTATTGCCTTAACTAATAATATGCAGCAAGCTGACACAGGTACTAAGATGATTCACATTGGAAAAAATACCCGTAGTACCATTATTTCTAAGGGAATTTCTGCTGGTAAATCCAAGAATAGTTATCGTGGTTTAGTGCAAATGGGACCCAAGGCAAAAGGGGCAAGAAATTACTCTCAATGTGATTCCATGTTAATTGGAGATAATGCAGAAGCTAATACATTCCCCTACATTCAAGTTGATAATAATACAGCGAAAGTTGAACATGAAGCGTCGACTTCTAAGATAGGAGAAGATCAACTATTTTACTTTGCTCAAAGAGGTATTTCTGAAGAAGATGCTGTCTCTATGTTAGTCAGTGGTTTCTGTAAAGATGTCTTGAGTGAGTTGCCGATGGAATTTGCTTCTGAAGCAGATAAATTATTAAGTTTGAAGTTAGAAGGAACCGTTGGTTAATTGCTGTTAATTTTAGGTGGGCATTTCCCACCCCACTTGTCTTCTGTCTATCAAATATACATCATTCAAAACAAACAATGAGTAACGTTATCTTATCCGTCAAAAACTTGACCGCCAATGTAGAAGGAACCCCGATTTTAAAAGGAGTTAACTTGGAAATCAAATCAGGTGAAGTTCATGCAATTATGGGCAGAAATGGCTCAGGGAAAAGCACTTTATCGAAGATTTTAGCGGGACATCCTGATTATGAAATCACTGGAGGTGAAGTAATTTATAAAGGGGAAAATATCTTGGATAAAAGCCCTGATGAAAGGGCCTTAGAAGGTATATTTTTAGCCTTTCAATATCCTTTAGAGATTCCAGGAGTTAGTAACTTAGACTTCTTGAGAGTTGCTTATAATACCCGTCGCAAACATTTAGGATTAGAAGAAATAGATACCTTTGATTTTGAAGATTTAGTTGAAGAAAAATTAGAGGTTGTGAAAATGGACTCTGCTTTCCTCGATAGAAGTTTAAACGAGGGATTTTCTGGGGGTGAAAAAAAGCGCAATGAAATCCTACAAATGGCCTTATTAGAACCCACATTAGGCATTTTAGACGAAATTGATTCTGGGTTAGATATCGATGCTTTGAAAATTGTTGCTAATGGGGTTAACCAGTTAGCAACTCCTGATAATGCTTTCTTATTAATTACTCATTATCAACGGTTATTAAACTATATTGAACCCCATCATATTCATGTAATGTATGATGGTCAAATTGTTACCAGTGGTGGTAAAGAATTAGCTCTGGAATTAGAAGAGTCAGGCTATGACTTTATTGAGGAAAAATTACTTGCTCAAGCTTAGTTAACATAATTTATGTCCTTAACTGGAATTAATCCATTCTTATCAATAATCTGTGATAAGAATGGATTAATTTTATGGTATTTCAGTAATTATCACTTTGGTTAATCACTATAATTGACCGTATATTAGGGTACTCTCTAAGGTAAAATCAAAGAAGAAAGTAGAATTAGACACTTTTACTCAACATTTCCCTTAAAAATTCCAAAACGCCTCACACACTATGATAGGAGAGTATTAAATTTTGGTAGTACAACTTGATTCTAAAACCTACGAAAAACGAACTCAGGAAATAGCCAAAGAATTAATTGCCCAAACCCGTGAAAAACGCTCACTGTGGTCTAAAATTGGCGATCAAATGCGTTGGGATGATAAACTTCTTGATTTGGCTATGAGTAACCCAGGTTTACGGGTTCAATTATTCCATTTTATAGATACCTTACCTGCGCTACAAAGTAATGCAGAAATTGCTCATCATCTGCAACAATACTTGGGGGATGAATCCGTAGAATTACCTAGTGCATTAAAAGGGATTCTCAATTTTACTGATTATAATTCCCTTCCGGCGAAAATAGCAGCCGAAACAATCAGTAAAGGGGTGGAAACTCTAGCATTTAAGTATATTGCAGGTGAGACGGTTCCCCAAGTCATAAAAACTGTTGAAAGACTCCGAAAAGAGAAAATGGGATTTACCATTGACTTGTTAGGGGAAGCAGTAATTACTGAAAGCGAGGCCAAAGCTTATCTGGATAGTTATCTCAACTTGATGGAAAAATTAGCTACAGAGTCTAAAAAATGGTCAAATATAGCACAAATTGATACCGCAGGGGATGAAAACTTATCTAAGGTTCAAGTATCGGTTAAATTAACTGCTTTTTATTCCCAGTTTGATCCCATAGATCCCCAAGGAAGTAAAGAAAAAGTCTGCGCACTTATTCGTATTCTTCTCCGTCGCGCTGAAGAATTAGGGGTTGCTATCCATTTCGATATGGAACAATATGTTTACAAGGATCTCACCCTATCTATCCTCAAAGAATTATTGCTAGAAGAGGAGTTTCGCAACCGTAGCGATATTGGTGTCACTCTACAAGCTTATCTCAGAGACTCAAAACAAGACTTACATGATCTCATCGCTTGGGCCAAACAACGAGGCAACCCTATTACAATCAGACTGGTGAAAGGGGCATATTGGGATCAAGAAACGATTAAATCTGAACAAAATCACTGGCCACAACCTGTATATAACCAAAAAGCTGCCACAGATGTTAATTACGAAGAGATGACCCAGTTATTGCTGGAAAATCACCAATATTTGTACGCTGCCATTGGCTCTCATAACGTGCGATCGCAAGCTAGGGCGATCGCCATTGCAGAAACGTTAAAGGTTCCCTCTCGCGCTTTCGAGATGCAAGTATTATATGGAATGGGAGATCAGTTAGCTAAAGCCTTGGTTAAAACAGGGCATCGTGTAAGAGTTTATGCGCCTTATGGCAACTTATTGCCTGGAATGGCCTATTTGATTCGTCGTTTATTAGAGAATACAGCTAATAGTTCTTTCTTACGCCAAAATTTAGAAGAAAGACCTATCGAAGAATTGATTGCAGCCCCCAAAATTTCGGGAAGTGCCGAGCGTATAACACAAAAAGAAAAATTTATCAATGTTGCTGACACCGATTATTCTAGGGAATTATTGCGAGAAAAAGGACAGCAAGCCCTAGCTAAAGTGAAAAATAGCTTAGGTAAGACCTATTTACCCTTAATTAACGGTGAATATGTACAAACTGATGTCATTGTTGACTCTGTGAACCCATCCAAGTCTTCCGAAGTTGTCGGACAAATTGGGTTAATTTCTGTTTCACAAGCAGAAGAAGCTTTAAATGCAGCAAAAGAAGCATTTATAGGCTGGAAGAAAACGCCAGCGATAGAAAGAGCCAATATACTCAGAAAAGCTGCTGATTTAATGCAAGAACGCCGTCATGAGCTTTCTGCCTGGATTTGTGTAGAAGTGGGTAAAATATTACAACAAGCTGATGCAGAAGTCTCCGAAGCCATCGACTTTTGCCGTTATTATGCCGATGAAATGGAACGGTTAGACAAGGGTTATAACTATGATGTAGCTGGAGAAACCAACCGTTATCATTATCAACCCAGAGGGATTGCCTTAGTCATCTCTCCTTGGAACTTTCCGTTTGCGATCGCTACAGGGATGACAGTTGCTGCTATAGTTACAGGAAACTGTACATTACTGAAGCCAGCCGAAACATCTACCGTAATAGCTGCCAAAATTGCCGAAATATTAGTCGATGCTGGCATTCCTAAAGGAGTCTTCCAACTGGTTCCAGGAAAAGGCTCCCAAGTAGGGGCGTATATGGTCAAACATCCTGACGTACATTTGATCGCCTTTACTGGGTCGAGGGAAGTGGGTTGTCGCATCTATGCAGAGGCAGCCATCTTACAACCGGGACAGAAACATCTTAAGCGAGTGATTGCAGAGATGGGAGGCAAAAACGCTATTATTGTCGATGAAAGTGCCGATCTCGATCAAGCGGTTGCAGGGGCAGTTTTCTCTGCGTTTGGCTATACCGGTCAAAAATGTTCTGCAGCGTCGCGTATAATAGTTTTAGACCCCGTTTACGAAGCTTTCTTAGAAAGGTTTGTAGAAGCAACTAAGTCTTTAAATGTGGGGCCAACAGATGAACCCTCTACCCAAGTAGGTCCAGTAATCGACGCAACGGCACAAAAACGCATTCTAGAGTACATTGAAACAGCAAAACAACAGTCAACCCTCGCCTTAGAAATGGCAGCCCCTGACAACGGTTTTTACGTGAGTCCAACCATTTTTGGGGATGTTTTACCAGAGCATACTATTGCGCAAGAAGAGATATTCGGTCCAGTGGTTGCTGTGATGCGAGTCAAGAACTTCGATGAAGCCTTAACAGTTGCCAATGGAACCGACTACGCCTTAACCGGTGGGTTATATTCCCGTAGCCCCGAACATATTGAAAAGGCTCAGAAAGAGTTTGAAGTGGGGAACTTGTATATCAACCGAACCATAACAGGGGCGATCGTTTCCCGTCAACCTTTTGGTGGTTTCAAGTTGTCCGGTGTAGGCTCCAAAGCAGGAGGACCTGACTACCTATTACAGTTCCTTGAACCTCGTCATATTAGCGAGAATATTCAGCGTCAAGGGTTTGCACCCATAGAAGGAGCCGAGTAACCTGTAGGGTGGGCAAGGATTCAAAATACCTTTATTAAGTTTACAAATGTTGCCCCTTGCCCATCCTAAGAACTATAAGTATTTGTTGATTTGTCTGATGGTATTTGTCCAAGCAGATTCATTCTTACTTAAGTTTTGTTTTGTTTTTGTAAGACTCTCTTCAATTGTCTTACGAAGAGACGCTGATACTTTTGGCTTCAACTCTCCTAATACAACAACTGAGTTATAAACCTTATCATCATTTTGGAGATCCTTGAGATTTTCACTTAAACTATTAACAACATTTTCTTGAGTCTTGGGAGCACTCAATTCTATTAAAAGGTTAGCAGTAGTAGTTCTAATAGTGATGTCGTTATCTCCTAGCAACTCGGTAATCTGATCAATATTTTCAGGAGGAATTTCAACAGGTTGCTCCATCAAAAGTAAAGCAGTAACTACTCCCAAGCGAATGCGATAGATATTATTTTCGTTTTCTAAAGCACTAAGTAGTTGTGGAACGGCCTTTTGTCCCAAAGCACCCAGCTTACTTCTTGCTGAACGTCGAGTGGCAGTATGGTTATTCTTGAGATTATTGATCAGGGTGCTAATTTCATTTTTCTCGTCTTGAGACAAAGTATCAGATTTTTGAGACAAAGTATCAGGGATTTGCTGAATTATCTGAGGTACTTTAACTTGATCTGTTTGTTTTTCCTGACCACTTTCTTGACCAATTTCTTCTGGAGTTGAAAGTTTTGCCACTTTTAGTTCATCATATTTAGCGCGTGCGTTTAAAAGTGCTTCTTTAAGTTGATCATTGCCCTCACTCTCTTCTGGAGGGAAATCTTTAAGCATATTATTCATGATCGTTTGCAGTTTGTTGTTAAATTCTTGATTCTGGCCCTGATTTTGCCAATCAGTTGTCAGTGCCAGAAGATAATTAATAATCTTTGCTCGATTAATGTCATTCTCTCCATCCTCACTTAAATAAAAAATTTTTTCCAAAGCTTTAGCAGCAGTTATTTTAATGTCGGTATTAGAAGTCTGTTTTGCAAATTTAACCCACAGAGATACGTCTTTATCATTTTTAGAACCAATAGTGACAAGTGCATCATCATTTTCTGATAAAAGAGCAACGTAAAAAGGAATTCCTCTTAGAAGTTCCTGTTGTTCCTTTGTATTAATTCCTTGATTGTCTTCGAGATGAGCGTCAGTCACTATTTTAGTTAAGGAAATTAAGATGATTGCCTTTTCCTCATCTTCCAATTTACTCATCGTCAAATACTTGTCGACTCTTTGTAACATTTGACCAACCAGCTTATCTTGCTCAACCTGATTCGTAAGTTGAAATTGCTGTTCATCAAGTTGACGTTGCAATTGAAACTGCCAAAATCCTAGACCACTAGCTATAACAGTAGTGAAAATTGTTAGAACAACTTTTTGCCAGTCCCAACCTGTAAATAATTTTTGCCAGAAATTACTGTTGGATGAAATATCTTCTTTAGCTGTTTGAACCCCGTTCATAGTAACCCCCTTATCCTTGCACTATAGAACCTGTAAGAAAATATTTGACACTCCCCTGCCCTTATGGCGAGGGGATTCTTAAGAGATAAAAATCCTTAAAGGGTTAGCCAAAAACCCACTAGACACTCGCTTCATATTGAGTCTGTGTTTACTTTTTACCAAAATGTTGGCACTTCCATTAATATCGCTAGAAACTAAATGCTTACCCTTTGTTCGATACAAACCACGCTTAATTCTTTTACCAGAAAACTTATGTTGACTGGGGTTATCGGCATTGTAAATAGGGATTTCATCTTGGTCATAAAAACTAGCCTTAGACGAATAAGATTCCTCTTGCTCCAAGTATTCGATACCATAGCGAGAACACAAAGCTTTAAGCTTCTGTCTCAGTTGCCAGAAAGGAATTTGAACAAAGTTATGATTATTAGAACGTCCGATATTAATCTCTTGCTTAATACCTGGGTTGTATCCAACTACCAGTTTGCCAATTTGATAGGTCAAACAATGGTTAATGATTATTCGAGCCGTTTTGTTCAAATAATCTCGAACACGATCATTACGCCATTGATAAAGTCTAGCCTGTTGCTTTGTAAAGCTTTTAATACCTTGTCTTGATGCGCGTTCCTTAGCGGATTGCGAATCCGCAGGGTTGCACCGATGTTTATCCTTGGCAGATTGAAGTTCAGCGTTGCGCTTGTTATACCACTGATTAATGCTTTTCAGTTTTTTCCCATCAATCAAAAATTGATGCCCTTCAGTGTCAAAACAGGCAGCCAAATTATCAACCCCCAAGTCAATAGCAATTGCTTTGTCAGGAGTAACCGATGTCTCTATTTTTTCATCCTCATAAAT
>JASJEA010000248.1 GCA_030064935.1 Crocosphaera sp.
ATTTTCTAATTGTTTTTGTGATTTTACACTTACTCCTGGAAGAGAAAGAAGTTTAGTTAACTGTCGTTTCATGTTTGTGATTTTTGACTATTATATTAATATTTTAGCATAATAAGTCCTGTAGAACCAAAATAAATGAGGTGAACTACAATCTAACCCAAATAGAGAAGGGACAGAAATTTTACCATGATTAACCGTTAAGTTGCGCTCAAGGGTTAAGTAAACTGGTTGTAAATTTTTACAACTCATATAACAAGCTAAAGCTGATGGAAAAGAACTATTAAATTGATTCTTTCCCCAACTTTATTTTTTGCTGAAATCTCGATTCGATTGATTAATTCCGAATAATCTAGGTTGATAATCATCAGTCATTACTATAACTTCTTCCTCTCCATTGTTTCGGTGTTTGTAGAGAAGATAATAATATTCTCAAAACAGCTAAAGTGTCAGCTAAAGGCGATAACCAAAATAATAATGATTTAAAAAATAAAGACTTATTTTTGTAATAGGAAGGAAAGACAGCAAATAGTAAAGCGAAGCGAATAATAACTAAAAGAAGATTCAAGGCGATCGCCAATTCTAAACTCAAGAAATCATAACCCAATAACCAAAAACAACCCAAAATAATCGACAAGAATAAAGGTGAAGCTTGAGTCAATGACAATAAAGCTAAATCACCCCATACTTGAGGAGGTGAGGCAGCGTCCTTAAGATCCAGCGATCGCCCCCATTCTTGCCAGGTTTCTTTGATCCCCTCATACATCCTCACCCGAATGAGGTTCTTCCCGTCCAAAAAACCGACCTTAAAGCCCCTTTTTGCTGCTTCACGGGCTAAAGTCACATCATCACAAAAGGAACTGGCTGCACAGCTATAACCGTTCAATACGTCTAAGACGCTACGACGGGACAAAAAACATTGACCATTGGCCATAACTCGATCTGGGGTTTGATTTCTTACTCCAGCCGAATCAAAACGATACAATAATGTCATTAATAAAGCAGGTTGTAACCACCATTCTCCTGCATCTTTGAGGATAAACTGGGGGGACAAAGATACCATATCATACCCTTCTTCTTCAGCAGCCTTGACTAAACTAGCCACTAACCCCCGTTGGGGTTGGGTATCAGCATCAATGCCTAATACCCATTCACTACGGGGAGAACTGGCTAAAAATCCATTATGTAACGCCCAAGGGCGGCCAACCCATCCTGAGGGTAGGGGCTCATCGGTCATTAGACGGAAACGAGGATCTTTAAGTCCTGCGGTTTTCACCAGTTCTTGGGTTCCATCTTGGGAATGACTGTCCACAACTAAAATTTCCCTTACTTCATAACTTTGTTGTCCTAACCCCTCTAAACAAGGGGTAATACGTTCAACTTCATTAAGGGTGGGGACGACAACACTCACCTTTCCCAACATTGAGGGATGGGCTGACTGGGGTTTTAGGGGTGGTTGCCGGAGAGCACCTTTAAGGAGACGGGATAACAAAATGAATGTTGCTGTTCCTTGAAACAGTAACAAAGAGAGGGAAAAGACAGCGATAAACGCATCATTCAACAAAATAGAAAACTCCATTAACATTTAATGAATAATTGATACTTATCCATTATTAAAAGACATTTTGACGATATTTTCAGCCATATTGACTTCTGTTTGCTGCTTACTCAGACGATATAATAACAACACTGGGACTAATCCTACAATTAGACCTAACAAGACAGGAATGTAAATACCGGCAGCTAAACTCATAATGGTTGCAAAGGCAAAGTTACTGATATAGATGGCAAGAGGTAAACCCAAGTTGTTTTGAGGGAACTCAAAAGGTTTAACTTTCCAAATTAAGGTGGAAACAGTCATAAAAACGGCCCCAGTTCCAAACCATCCCGCAAAGTTTTGGTAAGGCATCCCAAAAAAGGCTCCAGGTTGATCCCATACCCAAAAGGGCATGGTAGTTTGACTCATAGCTGGATCTAAAACAAAATCCCAAGCAGTCAGGAAAATAGCACCTAATACTATAGAAGCAATCATTTTTAACCAATTTTGAGATATTTTTTGGTTTAATCCTGCCCTGGCAATCAAATAGGCACTAAATCCTAAATAAAACCAAGATAAGGGAATTGTAAAGGGAACTAAACCGGCAATTTTATACCCTAAACCGGTTAGATAACGATAGTGACCAAAAGGAAACCCGGTACTTGTTCCTAACAATTCACTGCTTAAGGAAATTGCTAAAGCAGGTATCATAAAGCCAAAACAATGCCACACACCAAGGGTACGATACGCATAAAGGGCAACGGCAGCCATCCCTAATAACATATACATTACCCCACCCCCAGCCATTGACCAAGCAAAAGCGGTTTTACCGATGGGAGGCAAACTGGCAATAAAATCAGGATGAGGCAATACTAGCAATAATCCTGCTAAACCGAAGGCCATGGACATAATATGTCCCTTCAAAAGAGTGCGTTCCAAGCGCATATGGGTGCTCATGAGTTTCTATCAATAGTCGGTAGTTTAATCTCTAGTTTACAAAACTTTATGAACAAATATGACAAAAAAACCAAAAGATTCAACAAACATCAGATAGCTATCCTGAATTGATGCAACGAGGCAACTACAAAAATGGTTACAATAAAAAATAAGCGACCCAGTTCTCAGTGCGATCTATGACAGCCTCTTTTGATAATTGCCCTAAAGCATTAATTCGTCCGGTTCAATATCGGGATCTTGACTGGTTAGACTCGATAAACACTGAGACTGGCCAGATTCAAGGGAATTCAGTCTCAATATCTTTTAAAGAACAACTACAACAAGTTAGACGTTGGTTTGGATTGCTAAAGTTTCTGAGTTGGTTTCCTAATTCATTTCAGGATCATTTTCGTGTTTATGTTGCTGAGTTACCTGATGTTTCTGGTAACAGTTTAAAAGGGTTTATAAAAATTTCCCCTTTTAATAGTGGACGAAGTACCTGGCGAGTTGAACGAGTCATGGTTAAATCATCCCAAGATCAACCAGAATTATTGACCAATCCAAAAGGAGTGGGATCTCAATTATTACGTTACTGTTTAGAAACCGTTTGGGAAGCGAGAACCTGGGTTTTAGAAGTTAATATCAATGAAAAAAATACCTTAGCTTTATATCGTCAAAATGGCTTTCAACCTTTAGCCCAATTGACCTATTGGTTATTGGAACCGGAATTATTACAAACCTTGGCACAAACCTATGTCGAGTTACCCAATTTGTTGCCGGTTAGCAATGCTGATGCTCATTTATTGTATCAATTAGATTGTGTTTCGATGCCTCCCTTATTGCGACAAGTTTTTGATCGTAATCCTCAAGATTTTAAAACTCGATTTTTAAAGGGATTATGTTCAAAATGGCAACAATGGTTTCATCAAAAAGAAGTTGCTCAAGGTTATGTTTTTGAACCTCAAAGAAAGGCTGCAATTGGCTATTTTGAGTTAACCTTATCTAAGGATGGTTCTCAACCACACCAAGCCCAATTGATTGTCCATCCTGCTTATACTTGGCTCTATCCTAAGTTGCTAGCACAAATGGCAGAAATTGTCCAGAAATTTCCGACTCAAAGTTTAGAATTAATATCAGCCGATTATCAACATGAAAGGGAAGAATACCTGGAAAAATTAGGCGCGCACCCTATAGAAAATACGTTATTAATGTCTCGTTCTGTATGGCATAAACTCAAAGAAGTAAAACGAGATGGACTCCATTTATCGGAGATGTTACAAGGTCTACAAGCTGTTCCTCGGACTCCGATTCCGAGTCGTTTCTCTTGGCTAAAAACTCCAATTAATACTTCTGAGAATAATACACTGCCTTCTTCAAACCATCGGCAAGATGATAATAAAAGTTTGGAATCTTCAGAAAAAACTGACCAAGATTAATTGTCAACTTCTATCTTTAAGAAAGTTAAATCAAAAAATAACAGAGGAAGCAAATAATTTCCTCTGTTATGTAAACTTTTTTCAATTATGTAACAATGTAATTAAGATCCAGCAGGAACTAAATCCACTTCATCAGTTCCCTCAGTTTCTCCTTGACCTGAAATGATTTGTTCCCCATTGACTTCAATGGCAAAAGGTGTATCCTCTAAACTCAAATTATAGTCGGTTGCCTCAGCAGTATAACCAATACTTGCAATCATTTTACGACCTTCATCTGTGTATTCAAACGCCAATAATTGATTTTTTTCCTTCTGATTATCGTAAGCCCAAATCACCATACATTGACACCCTTGATAATCAAAAACTTTGGGAGTGCGAGTGGGAACATAACGACCAGGATCACCAAAACTATTATCTAGAAAGGTTTGAATGGTTGTGTCTTCTACATTCGCATAAGCGACTTCTTCTTCCGATGCAGGTTCAATATCTTCCTCCGTCTCTGGTACTTCCTCTTCTTTGCCACGGTTACGAAAATAATCAACAGCCATTTTAGTTCCAATCCCACCTACTACAGCAATACCAGCACCAAGCAAAAGGTTACGAAGTTTAGGCATTTTTTTCCTCACTTAATTACACAAAACAACATTACTATTATAAATAACCTATATGGTTATCAGTGATAATTTCATCCAGTACAGATAACAGTGGTTACAACAAACCATCCATCAAAGTCATAATGTGAACTAAATCATCATTCAATTCTTGTTCTTGAATATTGTCACTTAAATTATGTTCTAAAATGCCTTTTAAGGAGATAAGCTTAAGACTATTTTCCGCTAAAGTATCGGCGATCGCATCTGCTGCCTCGCTGTAACCAATAGCTCCTAAATCCATTAAAGCAGAACGACGTAGTTGTAGGGCTTCATCCTGCAATGCGGCCACTAATTGATCTCCATAACTAGGATTCCCTGTCAACTGATACAAGGCTCTTGCAGCAGCATATTTGACCTTCGGCATAAAATGCTCTAAAAACGGCTCAATCAAGGGTATACTTTCCTTAGCGTTTAATGCGCCCAAAGCCTCTAAAATTGCCTCGTAAGGCTGGACAAGATGAGGTTTCCCCTCCACCTGTTGCGCTGCAACTATACCACCATCCAATAACTCAATCAATGCTGAAACTGCACGATTATCTCCCAACATCTCCAAGGATTGGGCAGCCGACTCTCTTACATAATAATCACTACAGTTTAAGGCTTCTATCAAGGCAGGGACAACAGAAACATCCCCCAACTTTCCTAAAGCCTTCGCTGCATTACGTCGCAAGGGATAACCGCCGTCACTAGAGCGATCGCTTTCATCTTGCAAAGCGGTCAATAAGCCTGCAATGGCCACAGAATCGTTCACCCGAAACCGACCGATCCACCAAGCAGCATAATACCGTGCGCTAGGGTCTTCGGTTTGCTGTAAATTGTTTAAAGCTTGTTCGACTGTATAGGCCGGATCATCGGCAGATTCTTGACCTTTCAATGATATCCCGATTCTATCATCCTGAGAATGATCTACCATGACAACATTAAGATCCAGTTATGGTTACAGGGCTGATATGAAAAATGTGCAACCCCTGTAAGTAATACGCTGCATTGTTTCAACACAGCAAGACCTGGGAAAACAGAGGATTGCTAACTACTGAAGCCAACAACCTCCCGCCTTTCCAGGTCATCAGCACCTTCTAGAAGACTAGATTAGTGCGTTGATTGCGTAATCAATGTAAGTATTAGCTTCACCAGCCTCATTGCCACTTAAACCGTGGTTAGCTTTGATGTACTTGAGAGCTTCAACATACCAGCTAGGAGATAACTCGAAGGTGCGGTTGATTTCATCGATACCAGCGAGAAGGTACTCATCCATAGGTCCGGTTCCACCAGCTACTAAGCAGTAGGTAATCATGCGGAGGTAGTAACCGATGTCACGAGCACACTTATCTTTACCACGTTGATCCGCAGCATAGGTAGGTCCTTGCATTTGGGTGGTGAAAGGGAATTTGGTGTAAACTGCGTTAGCTGCACCGTTAACTAAGGAGGCTTCATTTGCGGTTAACTTTTTAGCAGCGCCTAAGCCGGAACTTGCACGTTCAAAACGTCCAAAAGCAGCTTGAATTTCGGTGCTGCTTAAGAAACGGCCTTGAGAATCAGCACTAGAAACTGCTTCAGTTAAGGGGGTTTTCATTGTTTTTGTATCTCCCGATTGTTTTGCTAAGTTTTCCTAGAATACAGTGTTGAAATCGTTTTGGATTGCTCATGAACTACTAAACGGCTTTTATTAAGCAACAGCAGCAGCAGCCTTGTCAAAGTAACTTGCAATTTCAGCAGTGATAGCATTGCAATCTCCAGGGGTGATTCCAGTGGTATCTTTAACAACAGCTAAGGAAGCTTCTTTCATCTTGTCAACGCCAACAGCAACAGAACTACCAGGGGTTCCTAATGCTAAATAAGTTTCCCGAAGTCCATTAAGACAACGATCATCTAAAACACTGGCATCTCCAGTGAAGATGGAATAGGTGATATAGCGTAAAATAATCTCCATATCACGCAAGCAAGCAGCCATACGACGGCTAGTATAAGCATTTCCGCCGGGATTGATTAATTGAGGTTGCTCTGCAAACAAGGCACGAGCCGCATTAGCAACGATGGTAGAAGCGTTGCTGGTGATACGGTTAACAGCATCCATGCGCTTGTTGCTGTCAGCTACCATGGCACTCAGAGCATCAAGTTGGGCGGTGGATAGGTACTCACCACGGGCATCAGCTTGAGAAACAACTCTGGTAAATGCGTCAAACATTGAATTTATCTCCTACTTGACTTAATAATTTTGAGTTGGGTTGGACAAGAGACCTCCATCAAGTTCGATTATGCTGTTGATACAGGCCATAATCCCCTTGGTTTCTTAAGAAACTTGAGAAAATAAAATGGTTGTCTCAGAATTATGAGAGACATTCAAGACGACTTTCATCTGTCCTGTCTTCCCTTCAAGTTAATTTTATACAATGCCTTTGTGTCATTATTTATTACATATTATTAAAAGAACTGCTGTTTTTTTGTTACAGAATGTTAATTAATTGTCTTAAAACCTTGATATTTGGGGGATAGAGCGGATAATGTGGCTTTGGATCATCGTATTATTTTTTTTGGCCGTCAATTGGCTTGCTTCTTATGTTATGGCCATCATCCCCATTCATCTATTGAACAGTTTGGGGTCTGTTTTTAGCTTAGTGTTAGGAATAATGCTGCTAATGCTCTTGAGTTGGTTTTTTGGGGAGTAGGGGTAATAACCAGAACTTTGTACAGATTCCTCACGCCAAATTAATTGAAATGCTTGATTATAAGTGTCAACTGGCAGGCATCAAAATGCTCACGGTTAATGAAGCGTACACTAGCAAGTGTTCAGCTTTAGAC
>JASJEA010000063.1 GCA_030064935.1 Crocosphaera sp.
GGACAGTTTAACCCCAAGAATGTTCGCTTATTAAATAGGAGTTCTAAGCTATGTATCGCCAGATAATTGGTGATTTTCGAGGCATCGAACCTCGAAAATCACACGCTCTACCTCCCCACTCCGCAAGCTGAGAGTGGGGACTCCCGCTTATTCCGTTGAAATCAGCCCTTCGCGAGTAAGAGTAAAATCTTGTTTGTAACTTCCCTGTCGCAATTTGTGGGTAACACTTTTGATGTAATATAGTCCATCATAAGTTATCCCTACACCTCGCAAGGTCACTAACCGACGTAAGACCAAAGGAGTACCATAGCGAACAACATCAATTTCACCAGTCACGGTAACCACATTATCCACAGAACTATCTACCATGCCTTGAATATAAGCATCCGCTTCTTTTCTATCCACACCTGTTTGACAAAATCGTTTACTTCTTACGGCTAATTGACTCGATAGAGCCGATTTTTTGGCCAAACGACGGCGATCGCTTTTCGATTCATCAAGTTTTCGGATTTTGTTGGTTTTGCGATCCTGTACACTTGCTTTGAACATGGTTGCGGATAATCCGTCATACTGCAAGTTGATAGACTCAACATTACTAAAAGATCCCATATTAACCGTCAAGGGAGCTTGCGGTTGAGCCTTTTGTTTCGGCGGTCCCCAATAAGCTGTATTCACACCAATCGCAGGTCCGGGGGTAACATAAAAAACAAACCCGTAACGTTTTCCTATCTGTTGCAGATAGCAAAAATCCGTCTGATTACTTTGTAGCGGAATCCAACTATTGCGAGTAGGTCTGTTTTTCAGGCGTGGGTTAATGATGTTTGGCTTTAATCCATACTTGGCGTATTTGAGAATGATTATCCGAGCGATGGTCACTTCATCTTGAGCGATATAGGTTTGGGTTTTTTCTTCTAAGCCCATCATGATGCTAATGGATTCCCCTGTGATGGTGAAAGTAGAATCTCCTGGACGGGAATTAGGGGATAATTCACGATTCGTAATCATCCCATCAATTAACACCTGGGGTTTAGCTCCAATAGTGACAACGATAATGACTCGATTAAAAACTTCTAAAAGAGGACTCTTAATCATTTGATAGTCTCTTGAATCCTTGTTTCCCGCTCGTCCAGTGCGGAAAACAATTTGAAATCCAGATTTTCCATCGTCGCTTTGTGTCACTTCTACAGAGTCGAGCTCTTCGAGGAGAAATCTCGGAATGGGACGAGGGAGGGTTTTGCCAATCAGGACAGTTAAATTCGTTCCCAGTAGTGCCATAACGTTAGTTTGGTGTTAGGAGTTCGGAGGGCGGGGTGATGATTTTAGCAATGAGAGTATTGGGGCTTTAGACTGGTTAGTTTTGCAAATTATCTTAAAAACTATTTATATTTGCGGGAAAGGAATGCGCAATACAGTTCCGATCTCAGCCGTTAAACTATCTGGGTTCATGGCATTATTGGCATCACATACTTGCCAAAACTGTTCTGAATCTCCCAAGGTTTTAAACGTTATCAAATCAAGGCGCGCGCCTTGTACAACCGTTACTTCTTGTAGGAGAGGTAAAGTTTCTCCTTGAGGTAAAAACCGCCGACGTTTATAAGCGATCACATTTCCTTCTTTTGTGGTGTATTCTGCCGTTTCTAACTCGTAATAACGACTACTAAACTCGAAAGCCATAATTTAATGTCCCCATAAATTGAAAATTACAGTCCAGGTAACGGACGTTCGATATTGGCTAAACTGGCAACACTTCCTATCCCTGCCATCACTGTCTTGAGTGTATGATGGACAAAGAATAAATTAGACCCAAAACTGCCCCAAGATAGATCGTTATAACTAAGAACTCGCAAATCAAGCTTTACTTTGGCACGAATGGGGTTCAGGTTCACATCATAAGCTTCTTCGGTAATATTGAAATTTTGGATACGAACCGGTAAAATCCTTTTAATTCCCCACACTAATAAGGTCATGGGTGCTTCTGCTGGAATGATCTCTTTAGTGCCAAAATTCGCCCCCAACATCCTTTGAGTTACCTGTGTGATTTTAGGATAGATCAGGGTTTCTAAGGCAGCTAGTTCAGGATACACTCCTAAGTTTACAGCAATGGGTTCTGCTTCTTCGAGTCGATCAGTTGCATCGAGTTCAAGCTCAAGGTTAATGGTCTCAATAGGAGCATCTTCGAGGCGAAAAGCTTCTGTGCGTGAACTATCTTCCCCCCCGGCAATTTGAGGAGAAAGGCTACGGGTTAAGGTTTCTGGGTTATATTGAAAAACTAGGGTACTTACCACTAATTTAGTTAAGGGATCAATCCCTACTAAAGCCCCTTTCGTCAATTTTGGAGAGACTTGAAAGCTAGTCACAGTAATGTAACGTCCTGCTATTGCTTAATGTTATTAATTGTACATTTTTGTTGCAAACCGGTCAATGATTCTCGGTGTTGTCAATGATAAAGTTATATGATGGTGGGGAAGAAAATTTGGCAGAGAAACGTATATGCGGATAAATATTTTTTGGTCAATTGTCTTTATTATAATTCTACCGTTTCTTTTGGGCTTTTTTGCCCAACTGTTTAAAAGATTGGAGAAAAAATATTCTCCCTCTCCCAAAATAGGTATCAGCGATGAAACATAGAGAATTACATCAACAGGTTAACAAGTCCCAGAGTGATATTCATCCCAGTAAAGGATGGTTAGAGAAGCAAGAAAGGCAACAACTCTCAGAAAATGAAGAAAATGCCCCTGGGGTTGCCAGATCGGGTTTGAAGTTTAATTTTCTTGATGTCCCTGTGCAGAGGGAGGAACAAAAGACTCTACAGCGATCGCCTTTGAACCCCCAAACCTGGCCACACCATGTTTTACAAAAACAAAAAAACGCCAACAGTCAAGGGTTAGATAAGGGTAAAGTCCCCAACCTAACAGGATTACCTGATCGTCTTAAAGCAGGAGTAGAGCATCTATCGGGATATTCTATGGATCATGTTAGAGTTCATTATAATTCACCGAAACCGTTACAGTTACAAGCATTAGCTTATACCCAAGGGACAGATATTCATGTTGCCCCTGGCCAAGAGAAACATTTATCCCATGAAACTTGGCACGTGGTGCAGCAGATGCAAGGAAGAGTTAAACCAACTATGCAGATGAAAGGGGTACAGATTAATGATGATCAAGGGTTGGAGAAGGAAGCAGATGTGATGGGGGCGAAAGCTTTCTCTGCGAATGCTGTTTCTAAAAAGCAGATTTGTGCCACTTCTCCTTTTCAATTTCTGGATAATCGATCTGAAGTTGTCGCACAAAGAAAACTCAAAGAAATCAATAGAAATATAACAATTAATAACTATGGTGGAGTTTTATCTCCCAACATTCTATCTACATCTGTACCAGTTCAATTAGCTCGAATAATTGGAGATATCCATGATCTAGAAGGTGTTTCGGGTTCAGTGCATTGGCACTACTTGTATGATGACACAAATATAAATAGTCTGCATCTTACTGTCGCTGACAAACGAAACTACTCTCAAAGAGAATGGGCTAGCCGACGAAGATATACCCCAACAGGGACAGATTCCGGTATTTGGTCTGATTGGGCTAATAATTATGGGAACACACCTGTGTGGGCTATTCAACTTGTCGGTACTCAAGGACTAGATTCTGCTCAAGAAGCATTTTATGGAAATGCAAATATCGTAGAAGCCTTGCAAAATGCGTTCCCTGAAGATAAACCCGATATAGATAGTAAAGAGGAATTTCCACCTCTTGGGGGACACAAATAGCTTGTAGCTTGTAGGTTGGGTTGAGGAAGGAAACCCAACAACAAATTAAACCTTATTGGTTATATTTTTGTTATAATTTTCTCAATCAAAAACATTTTTGAAACATATCCCATGACTCAATTAATAAAAGAAACCTTTGAGCAAATTTCACAACTTCCTGAAGAACAACAAAATACACTTGCCCTCTATTTACAGAAACACTTAGATTAATTTTTGCAACAAGCTGAAAAAGAAAAGCGAATTGAAGAAGGAACCTATACCATAAATGATTTTAACGAAGAAACACAACAATCAATTGATAATATAGAGGGACAAAAAAAACTAACTATTTGTAAAAACAAAAAACACCTTTATGATGAATTAGGAATTTAATGCTATCGCCAATTTTTGAAACCCGTTTTAAAAAAGATATTAAACGTTTACAAAAACGGGGAAAAGACATGGATAAACTTAAAATCGTAATTGAAAGATTGCTGGAAAATAAACCATTAGAAAAAAATATAAGGATCATGCTTTAACCGGAAATTGGAACGGATACAGAGATTGTCATATAGAACCTGACTGGATTTTAATTTATAAAATCTCGGAGTCTTATCTTTTTCTTGTTCGTTCAGGTTCACATTCCGATTTATTCTAATTTATATTTTAGCCTGTAGTGCGATCGCTTGTAGGTTGAGTTAAGGAAGGAAACCCAACAAATTAAATGTTATTGGCTATGCTCCTTTGGGTAAACGGGGAATGTTGACAATTCTAAGAGAGTCGATTGTTAAATCTAGTAACGGCAAATCAGGGTATGAACCAGAAATCATTCTTATTGATAAAGAGGCGAGCGCTATTGAACCTAGTTGAGCTAGTGAATTAATCTAGAATCTGCCTCCTCAGTTAAACTGCTATCCCGAAGATATGATTTCGCCAATAGTATTGGGGTGATAGAATTAGTATTTGAAAGCATTGGAGATATTTAGATATGACACTTGCGAGATCAGAACCTGAAAGAAATATACTATTTTCTGCTTCAATTAATGAAAATAATGGAGTTTCTTATGCTTATGCTTTTGGAAAACTCTTGGTCTTATTTGTTAACCTGATTATTTTTGTCTTCTTAGTTGGACTATTGTTAGTCTCTTTTTTGACCTGGATTATGATTACTGCTTTTCGATGTGGATCAGAATTTTTTGACTGGATATATCCAGAAGATTTTCCTCAAGATGAACAGAATCAAGATGCAGCGATCGCCTTTAAGACTCTTTATGGATTAATTATTTTACTCTTTTCTCCCCTAGCTTGGTTGGTTGATTGGTCAGAAAAAGTAATCAAAAGGAATCTGATTCCCGACTTTTCTTTTCCCTCGTTAACTGAGATCATTATTCCCGCAGTGAGCAAGTGGTTAGGGTTAGATAATGAAGATTTTCCTTGTTTAAATAAAGAACAAGAACAAGAGACAGAATAAAACTAACTTTAACTCTAGAACTTAGCTAAAAAGCTTTAAACTGTATTCTTAGCATTAGCCCTGGGAAGAGAATCTCGTGAATCAAGATCGCAAACAATTAGACAATAATGACCATTTTCTAGGTTTAGCACTTAAATGGTTAAGTCTTCGTTTACGACAATTAGCAGCAGAGGAGATCCAAGATACGGAAATAGATAAGAGTTATTTGGCTATGGAAACTTTTGCTAGTCAGGAACCTTATCCAGCCTTGATCTATGTTAGTCACCAATTTGGACTTTCTTCCTTTGAACAAGGACTTTTGTTATTATGTGTGTCCCTCGAACTCGATCCTGCGATCGCTGGTTTATGTGGCAAAGCACAACAAGATCCCGATTTATCCTATCCCACGTTTTCTCTAGCCACTTCTATATTTAAACAACCGACTTGGAATACCCTCTGCCCAACCTCTCCCCTCTTTTATTGGGGTTTATTAGAGATTAAGCAAAGGGGACATCAACCCTTGATTACCAGTCCGTTACGAGGGAATCAACAAATTGTTAACTATATCAGAGGACTATATTATCTAGATGAACAATTGGCAAGTTTTGTGATGCCAATTACTCCACCCAACAGCCCTTTACCTGATTCTCAGCAAGGTATTGTAGACCAGATTCTTGTCTCTCTTCAACATTCTTCACAAGAGCATTCGCCTATCATTGAATTATTAGGAACAGATGGGTCCAGTAAAAAACTTATTGCTGCTCATACAGCGACTTGTTTGGGGTTCGAGCTTTATTGTTTACCCTCTCAGTTATTGCCCAACCAAATTCTTGAGTTAGCAACTTTTCTCAAACGTTGGAACCGAGAAAGTAAATTGATACCGATGATGCTTTATCTGGATACTCAAGAACAAGAATCTTTAAATAACACTATATCCACTGCTCTACTCAATCATTTTTTATCAGGCTATCATGGTTTATTATTTCTTGATACCCGTGAACCTTACAATCAGATAAATAGAACTACTCTGACTTTTGATATTACTAAACCCACTGTTCCTGAACAAGAAAGAGCTTGGCAACAAATGTTAGGTGATAGTGCCTTAAATGAAACCCCTTCCCTGTTGGCTAATCAGTTTAATTTTAATCTCCCAACCATTGAACGTAATGCCTCTTTAGCCCTTTCAGAACCATTTAAGAAGCAAGTTGATCTGCATGATCGTCTTTGGCATCTTTGTTTGACCAATAGCCGCCCTCAATTTAATAATTTAGCACAACCCATTGCAACTAAAGCCACATGGGATGATCTGGTTTTACCAAAAGAAGAAATTGCCTTACTCAAACAGATTAGTGATCAAGTTCGACAAAGAACTCAAGTCTATGAAAAATGGGGGTTTCAACAACGGATGAATCGCGGATTCGGTATCAGTGCCATGTTTGCCGGAGAAAGCGGTACAGGTAAAACTATGGCAGCAGAAGTGATTGCTAATAGTTTACAGCTTAATCTCTATCGGATTGATTTGTCTGGAGTGGTAGATAAATATATTGGGGAAACCGAAAAAAATCTACGACGTTTATTTGATGCAGCAGAAGGGGGTGGTGCGATTTTATTTTTTGATGAAGCGGATGCTTTGTTTGGGAAACGCAGTCAAGTTAAAGATAGTCATGATCGTTATGCAAATATAGAGATCAATTATTTATTACAGCGCATTGAGTCTTATAGTGGACTTGCTATCTTAGCCACTAATTTTAAGAGTTCTTTGGATAGTGCTTTTCTGCGACGACTACGATTTATAATTAATTTTCCGTTTCCCAGTAAGTCGCAACGTCGGCTAATGTGGCAAAAGGCCTTCCCAAAACAAACTCCCATCGAATCCCTGGATTTTGAGCGTTTGGGGCGATTTAATATCACCGGTGGTAGTATTCATAATATCGCCCTCAATGCGGCTTTTTTGGCAGCACAGGCTGGTACTCCTGTAACAATGTCATTGGTATTGTTGGCAATTAAAACTGAGTTTCGTAAGTTAGAAAGACCTATTAATGAATCTGATTTTCGGTAGTCAATTTATAATTCACAAAAACGAAGTTGGGTTTCATTCAAATCTGGATTTCTTCTGTTAGATAATATATCCACCCTTTTGCTATCATATCCGGTGTAGGAGATGCTTTGTTAGCTAGATGAAAATGTTCCAATGCTGCCTTTTGATCCCCTAGATGATAGTAACACAATGCCATATTGTAGAGAGTATTCTTATATAGGTCTGAGGAATCTCTGCCAAAATAAGCAATAGACTTCTCATAATATTGTAAGGCGGTTTCAAAGTCTTTTATTTCTTGAAAGAATGTTCCTACATTAACGAATGTGGAAGTAGCGTAGGGAAGATAATAAAAATTATCGGCACATCGGTGCATACCTTCAATGAACGGTTTTAAGGATATAGCATCTAATTCTTTGGTTGCCGTAACTATAATATTGATGCACCGATTAATCACTTCTGTATCCCAATGTGTCCAGTTTAAGTATGACAATAAATCACTGATAGTATAATGGGCAATAACAGATTCTAACTGGCTGGAGAAATTGAATAAGCTGAAAGGATTATAGGTATTAAAATGGGTCAAAAAACTCTGTTGAGTCTCGAAGTAGTTCCCCAGATATTCTCCTACTAGAAATAGAGATGTATTAATATATTCATTTATGGGTTGGTGAAGAAATGCACCATCTATCGCCTCGAAAAAGGCACTAATAGCATCAAAATTGACCACCATCGAAAAGGAATTATTATGGAAAATAATATCTTGAGTTTCTTCTGAAATCAATGGTGGCTGATAGATTGAAGCTTTATCCGTTGCTAAGAGAAGTAATTTTTTACCCGAAAGCTTGATTAAGTTTTTTATTGCCTTCAAAGCATTAATAGGAAACAGAAAAATATGGTTGTCTAAACTATCTTTATAGTTAGCCAGAATTTGATCAAAATCCTTAACTTTATAATAGGGAACATCAACGGATTGATATTCGATCTTAATTCCTAGTTTTTGAAAACTCTTCGGCTCATTTATGTTGAAATTTTCCTGATTAAAATTAGGAATTTTGTTGTCAATTAGTCCTGCCGATAAGGTTTCGTCTTTGACTTGAAATATATCTTGAGGAGTCGTATCAAAGACGTAATTAGCAATAACTATCCAAGGTTTAGTATACTCACTACTATAGATAGAATGACGCAGATTAAGACCCGAATTCACAAGCTTTAAGTTAGCAGTTTTACCAATATCATATTCAGCAAAATCTAAGACTTCGAGATCAATATATTCTCGTAAGGTAGGATGCTGTCTCCAAAAGCTAATATTTTTGGCAGAAAAATCTGTCATAATATATTTGAATTCAATATCTGGACGATCGAGATTAGTTTGTAATTCCAGAAGTTGTTTAATTAAAGCAGCACCAAATATTCCCGATCCTGCCCCTAATTCCACAATGATAAAAGGGTTGGGTTCTAGATCCGTCGGATAGCGGCTAGAATACTCTTTAAAAAAGTCAAAAATGAGATTTGCATAAGCATTGACTAGGATCAGATTATTGGTAATTTGATAGGGAATTTTTTCATCCCAAGCGTCAATCCCAGTTTGTTGATAAAAATCATTCTGCTGTTGCCAAATTTTACTTTGAGAAAATTGAACGGCTTGTTTTTTAGAGGGTAAATTCATATTTTTATCCTAGAGATTGACTCAAACACTATCTTGGTTAATGCACTAGATATCCCATGTATTAAACAATAGTGACACCCAAAACCGTGTGTCCTTGGCCAGTGCTTATAATAGCACTGACAACATCCTCATCTATATCACTCCAGTTATTTAACAATCCCTGCCCGGAATACCTGGCTAATGCCCTGGCTTGTTTCCAAGTTAGATTAGCTCCCGTTTTGAGCACATAAGGTCCTGGGCCATAGTGTTTTTTAACCGCGGGAGATAGGGAAATTGTAACGCCAGTATAAATTCTTAAAGCTTTTTGTGCCAAACTAGGTCTCGCAATTTTAGAAGAAGGGTGGTTCTCGTTTGAGCTAATAACTCTGGCATTTTCATAGTCATTAGCTCCCTTTTCAGTTACGGGCACAATATGGTCGACTTCTGGTGTGAGATCTCTAGCTTCTACAGAAGTCAGCATATTATTCTTACTGTAATCGGACACTGGATGTGTTTTAGCTTTTCCCGGTATTATGAATGCTTTTCCCAAAGCGTTTTTTATGTTGTCTTGTACGATCTTTTTTGTGTCTCCGAATAGTCCCCCACCACGAGTGTATTTCGTTTTTCCCTTTGTAGTCGTAAAATGTCTCCACTTACCAGGATTGGAAGGGACCCATCCCACGTTAATCATTTGTATAGGATTCATCGATGATTGTCTTCCAAACAGCAAATTACGGGGAGAATCAGACTTGAGTAATTTCTCCGAGTTCATGGTCGTTGTACGGGGAGAACGATACTCCTGTGGAACACTAGGTTTTCTTTGCAAGACTTTCCTACCCATCACATCTGCTTCCCTTTCCAATGCCTGATCATCATTGATGTCTACTCCCGACCTCTGTATGGTCGGTTTTACCCTTCCCTGCATCTGCTGGACAACGTGCCATGCTTCATGGGGCAAATGTTTCTCTTGTCCTGGTGCAACATGAATATCTGTTCCTTGGGTATAAGCTAATGCTTGTAACTGTAACGGTTTGGGTGAATTATAATGAACTCTGACAGGATCTAAGGAATATCCCGATAGATTCTCTACTCCTGTTTTAAGGCGCTCTGGTAATCCTGTTCGGTTGGGAAGTCTCCCCTCCTGTAACCCTTTATTGTTGGAGTTGGCTTGTTTCTGGAGAACAGGGTATGGCCAGGTTTGGGGGTTCAACGGTGATCCCTGTCTAGTCCTTTGTGGCTCCCTCTGCACAGGGACATCAAGGAAATTAAACTTTAACCCCGATCTTGCAACTAAGGGAGAATATTCCTCTTTTTCTGGGGGGTTTTGCTTTTCTCGTCTCTGTAACCATCCTTTACTGGGATGGACTTCATCCTGAGAAGATTTTTGTTCGGGATTTAATCTTTGATGCACTTTCCCATACCTCTCTGAAACTATATGAGGATACAAGCCACCGTCATAGAAAATTCTGCTTTTTCCTCTTTGTTACCTAAAATAACACGGGAGAAAATAATTGAGAGAGCAAGCTTTAGCTACATAAAACACTTTTTTTGTCAAGAGCAGTTTATGAAAATTAAGAAATGCTTTGTAAAAGTTTAGAAAATTATCGCCTATATGCCAACAAAATCAGAACCATGAAAAACTCTCGTTAACGAAGTTTAGAGCTTTTCTAGGAGAAAAAAGTTTTTGAGTTAAACTAAGCCCACGACCCTACCTGATCAAAAGAGTAACACGAAAATAGCCAAAATACAAATATCAGTCAAAATTTAGCAAAATCGGGCAAAAAAATTAAATGATTAACTTATGTAAAATCAAGACGTTGTTTGATAAAATCAATAAATTTAGATATTTTTTATAAGCTAAACTTATCTATAGTTCGACTGAGAAGCGATCGCACTAACCCTGTTTTGTTACAGAATATCACTTTTTTTCTTTCTCCTAGAGAAAATAATTGACAATGGACAGTGGATTATGAATGTTTGATAGATGACACAACATAAGCAAGAGAAAGTATTTGGCAAATATCGCGGCAAAGTCACCCAAACTGAAGATCCCTTACATCTGGGCCGCATTCAAGTTAAAGTCGCCGCCATCACCAATGATCAAAATGTTTGGGCAATGCCCTGTACCCCCTACGCCGGCAAAGATATCGGCTTTTTCACCATTCCACCAGTGGATGCCAATGTCTGGGTAGAATTTGAAGGAGGAGACGTGCGTTATCCCATCTGGAGTGGTTGTTTTTGGGGAGAGAATGAACTACCCAAAAAAGCAAAGGTGAACAAACCGGAGCAAGTACAAATCTTCAAAACCGACGGGGCAACTTTAACCATTAGTAACCAAGATAATAATAAAAATTTAACAATTGAAGTAGAAAAACCCCTTGTAGAAAAACCCCTGAAAATGGTATTTAATTCAGAAGGGATTGAAATTAACAACAACAACCAAACCACTGTTAACCTTAAGGCAGAAACCATTGAAATCAAAAATGGTGCTAACTCTACCATAATTATTGCCAAGGACAAGATACACCTAAAAGAAAGCAATATTGCCATCAACCTAACCAATCAAAGTATCGAACTCCAAAGCAGTCCAGCTACCCTAACCCTGAAGACCTCATCCGGTATCGAACTGAAAAACAATCCCGCCACAGCTAAATTAACCACATCGGGCATTGAATTGAGTAGCACTCCAGCAACGGTGAAAATCGCCACCTCTGGCATTGAACTCAATAATCCCATCGGTAACATAAAACTGTCACCAGCAGGTGTCAACATCAACAATGGAGCTTTACAAGTAACTTGAGAACTCCATGGGCAAGATTTAGAGGTAAGTTATGCCAGGTTTTCTACTCAACGTCGGTTCGACTGTACTTTGCGCTCATGGAGGGCAAGCCAAACCCACCGCTCCCAACCCTCGCGTGAGAGTGATGGGAATGCCCGTTACCACCCAGGGACCACCCTATGCGATCGCAGGTTGTGTCAATCCACCACCCCCCGCCAACGTCGGTCCGTGTATCATCGGTAACTGGATTGTCGCTTCCTTACGAGTAAAGGTGATGGGAATGCCCGTGCTTCTCATGGATAGTAAAGCCATCTGCGTGCCAACCGGAACCCCCCTCAATATTCTGGTCACGCAAACTCGCGTTAAGGGGATCTAAAAGTGGAAGAAATTAACTATCCATTTCGCATTGATGGCAGGGGAAGAGTCGCCCGAACCCAAAATCAAGACACTCATATCCGTCAATTGATTGAGCAATTACTATTTACCGAATCAGGAGAAAGAGTTAATCGTCCCGACTTTGGCAGTGGGTTATATCAACTAATATTTGCCCCCAACAGTGGAGAATTAGCCACCACCACTCAATTTTTAGTACAAGGAGCCTTAGAACAATGGTTAGGGGAATTGATTCAAGTCGAAGCCGTTGATGTGCAGAGCGTAGAATCTCGCCTAGAAGTAACCATTCGCTACATCGTCAGAAGAACCGAAGAACAACAGGTAGCAGCATTTGTCAGAGAGGTTTAACGATGAATAGTCAAAACCAACAACGACGATTGGCCATCAGAAATAAGCGAGATGCTCAAGGAAACCATCTCTTAAATGGTATTGACTATGTGGAAATAGGAGCAGATGGAAAAACCCTAATTGTTCACTTTATTAACAACTTTGACAAATCAAACCAAAGCGAAGACATACTCAAGGCCGAAAATCTAGTTATTACCCAAATCAACACCTTAGAAACCCTTGTTATTAGCTCCATCAACAACTTCGCCAATCGCCTCATCATCAGAGTAGAGACAATTAGGAATTTAGGAACTTATAACCTCCGTTTAGTCAGTGACACCTCCCCAGACAAACCCCCAAAAGGCTTTGATAATCAACTATCTCAAATTGATTTTTTCCTGAGCAGAGAAACAGCCAGCGAATTTGACTGTCAACCCCTCCCTCCGGTTAGGGCCAAACAACTCCCAGCCCCCAGCATTGATTACTTAGCCAAAGATTATAATAGCTTTCGCACCTTGATGCTCGATCGCCTGGCAGTAACTATTCCTCAATGGCAAGAGCGAAACCCAGCCGATCTTGGTATCATGTTAGTAGAACTATTCGCCTATATCGGCGATCGCCTCAGTTACTATCAAGATGCAGTAGCAACAGAAGCCTATTTAGGAACGGCCAGAAAAAGAAGATCAATCCGTCGTCATAGTCGTCTATTGGATTATTTTATGCACGAAGGCTGCAACGCTAGAGCCTGGGTGATTATTCAATTGAACGATGAGTCAAAAGAAGGGAGCAAATTATTAGGGCCATCAGTGCGAGAAAATCGTCCGGGGGTGAAATTTTTAACTAGAACCTATTTAAAGCCTGGAAACTTATCAGAAGAGGAGTTGGAAACAGCCTTAAACGAAGGAGCCCAAGTATTTGAATCCATGCACGATGTCACCCTCTATCATTCATGCAACGAAATTAAGTTTTATACCTGGGGAAATGAAGACTATTTATTAGACAAAGGAGCAACCAAGGCAACCTTAAGAGATGAAGACGGGCAATTATATAAACATCTGGGAGAAGGAAGCGTCTTAGTGATAGAAAAGAGTTTAAAACCAGACCTAAATCGAACTCATGTCGTCCGTTTAACCAAAGTCAACGCCAGTTATGACCCTCTGTTTCGCACAACATTGATCAACGTAGAATGGTATGCAGAAGATGCCTTACCCTTCGACTTAGCCATCTCTCGTCGCAACCATCAAGGAGAGTTAGAAGAAAACAGATACATCGCCAGAGGAAACGTCGTCTTAGTTGATTCCGGGCGCACCCTATCCAAACCAGAACCCTTATTATGGCAAGAGCCAGGTGGGTATGCACAACAAGAACATCCTTTACAAGAAGCACCCTTAACCCATCAAGGCCGAGTTTATTTAGGCGATCGTCAACAATGGGGGTTATTCGATGCCAAAGCACCGGCAAAAAACGCCATGAAATGGGAATTAAGGGATGCTAGGCCAGCTATCTATTTAATTGAAAACAAAGAGCAAAGGAGGGATAAGGCAAGCCTTGCACGATGGTATCCCCAAACTGACCTACTCAACAGCGATCGCTTTGCCAGAGAATTTGTCGTAGAAACAGAAGAAGACAGACGAACCTATTTACGCTTTGGAGACGGGGTTTTAGGGAAAAAACCCCAAAAGAGCGATCGTCTAGAAGCAGTCTATCGCATTGGTAACGGCAGTCAGGGGAATGTGGGGGCTGAAGCCATAAAAAACATAGTTTTACCAGAAGGACTAGAAATCCTAAATTTAGAAGTTCGCAACCCCCTCCCGGCTCAAGGAGGGAAAGAGCCGGAACCCTTAGAAGAAGTGAGATTATACGCCCCCCAAGCATTTCGAGAGCAAAAAAGAGCAGTAACCGAACAAGATTACGTTAACATAACCCAAACCTATCCAGGAGTGCAAAAAGCCTTGGCCACCCGTAGATGGACCGGAAGTTGGCACACCATTTTTATCACCGTAGACAGACAAGAAGGACTAAGAATTGATGAACCTTTTAAACGGGGTTTACTAGCATTCCTCGAACCCTTTCGACTGGCTGACCAAAACCTCGAAATCGAACAACCCTTATTTGTCCCCCTCGATATTTCCATGACCGTTACTATTGAGCCGGACTATTTTCAAGAGTCTCTCAAACAAGCCTTATTCGATACCTTTAGCAATAGCCTTTTAGAAGATGGACAGTTAGGGTTTTTTCATCCGGATCGCTTCAGCTTCGGACAACCGGTTTACCTCAGTCAAATAATTGCTAGAGTAATGGATGTAACCGGTGTTCGCTCAGTGATAATAAACCGTTTTCAACGTCAGGATCAACCATCAACCCTTCCTATAGAAACGGGAAAAATTGAATTTGAACGTCTAGAAATAGCGCGATTGGACAACAACCCTAATCTTCCTGAAAATGGAACCATACAGTTTAATCTAGAGGGGGGAATATGAAAGACTTTGATGGCAACCCAATAACCCCAAGTAATCGACCTGGTTTATCTGAGATCAACTATCGTATTAGTGACTATCATCAGTTCTTCGAGCGTTTACTCTCTCGATTGTCTGAAGGTGACGCAACAACACCATTAGTAAGGTTAACCACTCGTTCCCAAGACGACGCAGCCATCGCCTTATTCGATGCCTGGGCAATTATGGCTGATGTGTTAACCTTTTATCAAGAACGCATTGTCAATGAAGGATATGTGCGTACCGCAACAGAAAGACGCTCGCTGTTAGAATTAGCCAGAGCCATCGGCTATGAACTTAATCCAGGAGTCGCAGCAAGTACCTATTTATCTTTTACGGTTGAGGAGGCCCCGGATTCCCCAACCGTTGCGCAAATAGCCAAGGGAACAGAGGTGAGTAGTATTCCAGAGGGAGAGGAGTTACCCCAAAGCTTTGAAACCATTGAAGACTTTACCGCATATGTGCAATGGAATGCCATCAAACCCAGACGCACTCGTACCCAAACCATCACCCCTCAAACAACGCAACTATACCTAACAGGAATCGATACCCAACTTGCAGCCGGAGATTATTTATTATTACTAGATGAGCAAGAGCAGCAAGGAGTCTCTCTTCTTAAACTGAGTAGTGTTGTCAGCAATAGCGATGAAAACTATACTTTAGTAACCTTTCCTGCACTTGATAACCTTGAGCAACCTTTACGTCAACCTCAACTCTTTGCCTTTCGAGGAGAAGCTTCTTTTTTTGGTAGCAATGCACCGCAATGGGATACCCTTAGTTCAGAAGATAAACGCACTGCTATTGAAGCAGATAAAGATAAGCAAGAAGATGAAAGCAATGGCAGTAAGATTGATGGGGGTGTAATAACAATTGAGCAGAATAATGGTTCCTGGAATTCTAAGTTAGAAGGCCAAGAATTACCTAATTTAGACATTAGTGATCTAGTGATTAATAAAGAAGGGGATGTCTTTGTTTCTATTCCCAGTCGAGGTATTTTCCGTAAGTTTTTAGGGAGCGAGCGCTGGGTGGAAATTAATGATGGTTTAAGCAATATAAATATTCAAACTCTGTATATAAATGATAGAGGACATCTCTTTGCTGGAGGCTCTAATGGTACTGCCGGTGGGGGCGCATTTCGCTCGAAAGATAATGGCAATAGTTGGACAGAAATTGCCACGGGAACCATTGGAGTTGAACCCAATCCCGACAATTCAGGTCAATTTAGATCGGTAAATACCAGCATTTCTAATACGGTTGTGCGCTCATTTTTAACTTATGAAGAGAATGGAGTTATCTATATTTTTGTGGGGACAGATAATGGGGTTTATCGTTCAATTGATGGGGGAAGGAATTGGTATGCTTTTAATAACGAGATCCTATCAAATGAGACGGTTGTCCGATCCTTAGTTTTATATGGTCAAAATATTAAAGATAGTGGATTTTATATTTATAACAAACAAGCAGAAACTGTACAAGTTTCTATAGATGATCAGGATAAAACAAAAATTACCGTACAAACCAATGAACAAAATAATATCAAGGAAAAAGATATTATTGAAATACAAAAACAATTTAGAGTAGTTAAGGATGTTAGTGATAATCTAATTGAAATAGATTATCCTTTATTAAAGACTGTTGAAGACAATGAATTAATTATTTATAAAAGAAAAGAAGGTAAAGGTGAAATTTCTGTAAATGATGAAGATAAAAAGAAAGTTACAGGAAATGAAGATACAGAGTTTCAACAAGAAGAAATAAAATCGGGAGATATTATTGAAGCACAAGATAATTTTAGAATTGTTGAAAACATTGAAAATAATCAGGAATTAAATGTTTCAAGTGAGTTTATTTCAATGATTGCAGGAACAGATAACGGTGTATTTGAACTTCAAAATATTACGAACAATAGTCATAATTGGAGTGATAAAAATGGAATAATAGATTCAGATGATAGAAATATTGCAGTTTTAATTGAACATAATCATAATCAAATGTATTTGGGAACAAATAACGGCAAAATTTACAGATTCCCAAAAATTAATAGCACGGATAACACAGAAGATTGGGAAAAATTTTTTCCACAAGAATCAGAAGTAGAAGCTAACAAACTTCAAAAAATAACTGCTTTAGGTATTGATTCGGCAACCCAAAAATTATTAGTGGGAACAGCAAAGCAAGGTATTTATTATCAAAATAGTGAGAATACATTAGAGAAGATTCAATCTAGTGAGAATGGTCCAAAATTCCCCACAGCTATTACTGCTTTGGAATTCGAGCAAAACCAAAACAAGTTTTTTTTCGGGACAAGATTTACTGGTTTTTTCCAGGAAGAATGGCCAAAATTTGCAATTGATTATGATAACAATATTCAACTAGATACACTATATCCTCAGATTTTAAACGATAGTTTAATTGTTTTATTAGATGATAAGCATTTTGAATATCATCGAGTTGAAAAAACTTCTAATTCTTTTAGAAATCGCTTTAATTTAAGTCTAGAAACTACTGAGATACAAACTAAAGAATCGATTAAAATACCTGAGCAACTGAATCGGCGTAATAGCAAAATTTTAATTGAAAGTGAATCCTTAGAATTAGCCCCAGAAAGGTTAACAATTACTGCAAGAGGAGAAGATATTTTTCTTGATCCAATTCAACAAGAAACCTTTTTAGAGCCAGTAAAAGAAGAATTTACTCAAACAAAAAACATTTTCTTGAGTCAATTTATAGAAAACTTAAATAGGGATCAAATCATAATTATTAGTGGTAAACACATGACTGCTGAAATTCAAGATATTGGCGGTATATTTTGTCCGAAAAAAACTGAGGAAGAGCCGGAAAAAAACCAAGAACAGAAAAAAGATCAAGAGCAGGAAAAACCTGAGCAAGAGCCCATTAAATGGAAATCCAATAATGTCGGTTTAACTAACTCTCAAGTAACATCATTAGTCATTCATAGCAAGAAACGATTAGCCGGAACTACTCAAGGAATTTTTCACTCACTAGATGAAAGTGATGTTTGGGAACCCATTAATAGCTGGAAGGAAATTGAAAATAAATTAGAAAACAAAAAAATTCAAGCATTATTAATAAGTGAAAACAACATAACTTTTGTGGGGACAGCAGAAGGATTATTTAAGTCAGAAAATGGTAAAAATAATTGGCAACAAATAAAAGAAGAAACAGGACTATTATATAATAATATTCTCACCTTAACCGAAAACGATAATATATTATTAGCAGGTACCGTTGAAGGCGGTTTATTCCAATCAAAAGATAATGGACAACAATGGACTTCTTTAGGACTATACAACACCGATGTACAAACTATTGCTATTCAAAAACAACCATTTGAACATGATCATTTGTTGGTAGGCACAACTCAAAAAGGGATATTTCGTTCCTTAGATCAAGGAAATAGTTGGGAAAAAATAATTGAAACAAGAGAAGGAAAAGGAAGACTATCAAGTAAAAATAGTCAAGTGACTTGGAGAGGAAATAACTTTAATCAACAAATTAATCCAGGTGATATCATTAATTCAGCAGGACAAACCAGAACTATCACCAATGTTACTATCATAGACAATGGGGAAGCCATTTTATCAATTGATAATCCCTTTAAACCTGATTTAATTAACCAAAAATTTACGATTAATACAGGATTAACCAATCGTAGTATTACCGCAGTTACAGTCGCTGCCAGAGAAATTGAAGCCAAAATATCCATGGACAACAACACAATTACAGACGAAGAAAATAAATTTATCGATCTCTTAAAAGTGCGCGATACCCTTACCCTTAATATCAATGGGAAGATACAAACGCAAATTATTACTCAAATATCTGAGAAAACTGTAACTGTTGAGCAACCTTTTGAATTAGATGAAACAATAAATGATCAAACAAAAATGATTATTAATCAAAATCTCATCTTTGCTGGCACATCAGGTAGTGGAGTATTTCGATCGCAAGATAACGGCAATCATTGGCAAGAGATTAACGTTAACTTAACCAATCTCGAAATACGTTGTTTAACTGTGGATGAGCAGGGGAATATTTGGCTAGGAACGGCAAAAGATGGCGTTTTTGAGTCTAATAATAACGGAGATATCTGGATACCCGTTAACAACAACTTAGCCAATATCGATGTCCAAACCATTATGGTTGACAGTAACACAATTTTCGTCGGTGGAATCGGTATTTTAATCACCGCAGATGGGTTACAAACCACCCCCGTACAACGTCACGACATAGTCCAAATTCTTACCCCCCCGTTAAAGAAGTCAGAAGTCGCCAGTCAGAAGTCAGAAGTTGTTGTTGAAACAGAGATTTCCACTCCGCCCCAAACTCTTTTAGTTAACCAGGGAGAAAAACCCTTATATCAACGCTGGAAAGTCAGAGATAAAGACGGTTTTGAAGGCTATTTGACTACAGCATCACCCAGTAAACCCTCCACTCTCAACCATTTAACCCTCTTACCCGCCCCCGAAGATAGCGAAGTTGTCAGCGAAATAGCCACCATTGCCATTCCTCCCCAAGATCAACAATTACCCTTATTAATCTTAAGAGAGCCCCTTAAAAACGCTTATGATCCCGAAACCGTAACCATTTATGGTAACGTCATCCAAGCAACTCATGGCGCAACCGTAGAAGAAGTCTTAGGCAGTGGAGATGGGAACACCTTAAACCAGACTTTTACCCTACAAGAGCCCCCCTTAACCTATATTTCTGCCCCCACAGCCAGTGGCAGAGAAAGTACCCTAGAAGTCAGAATCAACGGCATTCTCTGGCAAGAAGTACCCTCCCTCTATCCCCTCCAACCCCACGATCAAAATTACATCATTCGTATCCAAGACGACGGAACAACTCATGTTACCTTTGGAGACGGTAGGAAAGGCTCTCGCTTACCCACCGGGTTAGAAAATATTACCGCTACTTATCGTCAAGGAATCGGGGCAGATGGTAACGTTGGGGCCAACAGTCTCAGTATTCTCAATAATACCCCTCCTGCTATTGCTGAGGTGATTAACCCCTTAAAAGCAACAGGAGGAACAAATCCCGAAACCCTGGCCCAAGTTCGTCAAAAAGCCCCCTCAACCGTACGCATTTTAGATCGAATTGTCTCCTTAGAAGACTTTGAAGACTTTGCCCGCAGTTTTACTGGTATTGGTAAAGCTATCGCCACTCCCCTCTGGCAACAAGAACGAGAAATCGTTCACCTCACCATTGCTACCGACACAGGAGAAACCGTACCAGAAACCTCCAGACTTTACAACAGTTTAGTCACCGCCATTGATGCGGCTAAAGATCCCCGTCAAGCGGTGATTATCGATAGTTATCAAGCTATCAAATTTAATCTTGAAGCCCAATTAATCCTTGATCCGAAATATATACCAGAAGTTGTTACGTTGAAAGTCAGAGACGCTTTAATCAAGGCCTTTGACTTCCCTGTGAGAAACTTCGGTCAACCCGTCACCACAGCCGAAGCTATTGCATCCATGCAAAAAGTCGAAGGGGTTATAGCCGTGGATCTTGATGCCCTCTATCCAAGCGATCGCAGCAAAGTCTTAAACCCTTCCCTATCTGCTTCCCTAGCTTATTATAACCCCCAAACCAACCAAACAAAACCAGCCCAACTTTTATTAATTAATATAGTTGGCATTCAATTGACCGAAAAAAAGGGTTTTAAGCCTCCAACTTGAAGGTTTGGAAATTCGCGCATTCGCGCATTATAAATTCTGATTGACAGCATTTTAAGCTAATTTTAAACTTCTACCTATACTTTCTAGTTCAGATAAGCTTCTTTCTAACTTTAAATATTCATTTTTAGCCGCCTGTAAAATATGTTTCATGGTGATGGCTTCATTGTTATCTGCTGCCAAAAATGCTGCATTTAAGGCAATATTACGAATATTTCCGCCAGCCACATTCAGTTTAGCTAATGTCTGAAAATCGAGTGATTCTGTAGGAGTTTGAGAGGGAAAAACCCGCCGCCAAATTTCCTCCCTCGCCGCTTTATCGGGAAAGGGAAAGGCAACTACGAAGCGGATGCGACGCAGAAAAGCTGTATCTAAAGCATCTTTAAGATTAGTTGTTAAAATAGCTAATCCTTGATAGGTTTCCATGCGTTGTAATAAGTAACTAACTTCTACATTTGCATGGCGATCATGGCTATCTTTTACCTGGGTACGTTTTCCAAACAAAGCATCAGCTTCATCAAAAAGTAAGATAGCTCCTCCTGTTTCTGCCGCATCAAATATTCTTCGTAAATTCTTTTCTGTTTCTCCAATATATTTACTGACGACTGCACTTAAATCAATGCGATATAAGTCTACATTTAAAGCGTTTGCTATGACTGCCGCAGCCATAGTTTTACCTGTACCACTTGATCCATAAAATAAAGCAGAGATGCCTAAACCGCGTCTTTCTATATTAGCAAATCCCCATTCTTCAATCACTTTACTCCGTTGTCGCAATGAGGACAGCATTTCTGCTAAAGTTTGCTGCTGTATTTTTGGTAAAACCAAATCCTTCCAAGCCGCTTTGGTATCAATTCTTTGTGCTAAATTATGCAGGTGTGGACGAGCTTGGGTGCGGCAGAAATACCAGAGATTTTCGTATATTTTTTGTTGATTATTTTCTTCTTCATTAATAATTTTTTCCAGATTTATTTTGACACTATTACAGGCAGCAATTATTAGGGAAGGAGAGAGATTAAACTGTGAGGTTAATTTGCTTATATGTCCGTTTAATTGGGGAGTAAAAGGCTCTAGATACTTCTCCCAGAGTGTAATCTGTTCGTCATAACTAAGACTGGGAACATCAAAGTTGAGCAGAGTTTTTTGTTTGGTGTATAATCTATCTCTGCTACTAATTATCACAGCAGTACGCAGGTTTTCAATAAATAAAAAAATATTGAGATTTTGCTGAGGACTATCAACTCCTTGATCATCAACTTGAATCAACAAAATTGTATCAGATAATATCGCCTCTCTTTCCCACCGTTTTTGGAGTTTTTTAACTTCAGATGGTTGCTGAGGAATTAGGGAAGCTGGCAATACGGCTAAGTTAGAATTTAACTGTCGACTAACTTCAATTGCTAGGCGTAATGTTGTGATGGAATCAAGTCCACAAAATTGTAATACGGGGTAAGAAGAAGTGGCTTCTAACCAAGTAGAACGACATTGGTGAACTATAATAGATTGAGAGGGAGAAAGTGGAATTTTTGTTAGACCGGGTGGAAGGGAAAAATCTATTATTTGTAATTGCGTATCTTGGGCGTATTCTCCTAGTAAATAACAGAGAATGCGGTGATCTATTCTAAAAGGTGTTTTGGTAAGAGTTGAAGCAGTACCAAATTCGATTAATTGCCAGTCAAGTAGAGGACTTTGGGGCGAAATTACGGAAAAACTAGCATTAGGTAAAGACGCAAGTGCCAAGGCGAGGGTAGGATAATCTAGTTGGTCTTTCCCTTGTAGTTGGGCACATAAGTCCCCAAAGGAGGGATCAATCTCCATACCAACCCCTAACAGCAAGATATCCCGCTCAAAAGGGGAGAGATTGAACTGGGTACACAGGGCTTTAAGGGCGGTGTTTTCAGGCTCTTTAGGTGGTTTAAGGGGCTGTTTAGACTGTATTCCTAGCTGTAGTTCAAGAGAATGACGCAGCAGGGCAACCGACTGTATTAGGTATTCACGGTTGGTCTTTTGCCATTGGTCTAGAGAAGAGGAAACCATGAGCAAGTTAAAATTCGTTAAGTAGGGGAGGTATTGCCTTAAATATAAAAGAGGAAGGATAAAATAAGAGAATAACAACAAAAATGTTGATAAAAAGTCATATTCTTGGGAGGCAACGGCTGGCCATGATGTCTAAAACAGCAGATAAAACCCATACCTCAACTTGGCACCCTACTAAAGCACCCGCCAAGAGTGACAGCATTTTTAAACCTAGACCTTTTGTAACACCTCTGAATAATGAACGGCAAGTACAGGAGAATGAGGGATACAGAGTACCTCAAAGCACAGATATAACTGACAATATCAGGCGTTGGGATAGCGTCAGGGCAAGATCATCACAGAATGAAGACACCAGCACACCGCCCTCGGAATCTGAACCAAGAAAGGGATTGGGTTTGAAAGCACCTCCACCGCCAACTGTAGGCATAAACATTCAGCCTAAGTTGACAATTGCAGAACCTGGAGATAAGTATGAACAGGAGGCGGATAGAGTAGCAGCGCAGGTAGTTACAAGGATTAATCAACCAGCATCGGTTCAGGATCAGGGGTTAGTAGGATCTCCTCTTTCTGCTCCGTCCATTAGTCGGGTATCGGGGGGTTTGGTAGCACCGAGGATGGAAACGCTCCAGCGTCGGCAGGGAAATGGTGGGGGCTTAATTGCAAGTAATTTAGAAACATCAATTAATAGGATCAGAGGGGGTGGACAGCCCTTGGATGTAGGTTTGCGGGAGTCAATCGGACAGGCCATGGGGGCTGATCTTAGTGGGGTGCGGGTGCATACGGATGCCCAGTCAGATCGGTTGAATCGATCAATACAGGCGAAGGCGTTTACGACGGGGCAGGATGTGTTCTTTAGGCAGGGGGAATATCAGCCTAGGACTCGTGGGGGACAGGAGTTGATTGCCCATGAGTTGGCCCATGTGGTGCAACAGAAAAAAGAAGCGAGGCTGGCAAGGAAAGACTACATCCAACGAAACGGCCACGAAAATCAACAGGGGCAGAATATTTTAGAGCAGAATTTAAAGCAATATCAGAGTGACCTCAAGAAAGCGTTGTTATATTATTTCACAGCAGAAGGCCAAGGATTTGCCAAAAAGCACGTAGCGGCCAGTAAGCACGACGCAAAAATAAAAGCGAACAATGTAAACATTGACAAACACTACACCGTTGTGGCGGCGATTACGGACTTTGCTCAGTTTGCCGAAGAACTAGCCACAAACTTGTGCTTGAAGTCTGGTGATGAGTTTAGGCATTCGCAAGTTTGTAGCAAGAAAAAAATCAAGAAAGGGTGGAAGGAGGCAGCATTAGGACAACAGGGAACGGAGAATCAGAAAGCCAAAATTCTCATTCCATCAATAGTAGGATATGAAAATGGAAAAACAGTTCAAAATGGACCAAAGGAAGTAGAGATCATAGGTATTGATATTGACTATATTGAGAAAAGTAAAGGACGTGAGCAGTTGGAATCTATGCACGGATTCTGGACGTTAAGGGCTAAAAGTTAGGGTGGGGGGATGTAACTGGATACATTTTCAGTGCGATCGCCCTTAGGTTGGGTTGAGGAAGGAAACCCAACAAATATAATCCTTAACTCTTGTCGGGTGCTAGTGCGATCGCCTGTAGGTTGGGTTGAGGTAACGAAACCCAACAAATATATTCTTACTACGGATGAGTTTGCTCTTGTCGTGGACTGTTTTAACTAAAATGGTGGGTTACGACGGATTGTTATATTCCTGTGATAGCCTGAATTATAGCCGTCTAACCCACCCTACTGCAATCGCTGAGCTTATAGTGCGATCGCCAATCTTGTAGGTTGGGTTGAGGGGGCGAAACCCAACCCCCCTAATGATCTACAATAAATTTGATGTCATAATTGAGACAACGCAATTAGTCCTACAAATCAACAAGCTCAAGCCAGCTTAAGAGTTTGTCAAATGTTATCAAACAGTTATCAATACATTCATCTATTTCGCTTTGATGAGCAATTTGGAGATGTCTTTATTTTGGCTGGTGAAAATTTACAAATTGTTATTCCACCCAGTGGGTACTGGTATTTCTTATGAACCGAAATTTTGAGACAATGAGCAAAGCAGAACTAAAAGCTTACGTTTTAGAACATAGAAACGATTTGGAGGCCATTCGCTATCTTTTTCGCATTCCACCAGGAGTAGAAGTCAAAAAATATCCTCCTGTTTGTACGGAAGATGGTTTACCAATAGAGGAAAATATTCGCATGATGGAAAAAGTTATTCAAAAGAAAATTGCACAAGATCAGCATTGAATGAAGTCAGAAGTGCGATCGCCGCTCTTGTAGGTTGGGTTGAGGAACGAAACCCAACAAATATAATCCTTAACTCTTGTCGGGTGCTAGGATGAAATTTAACGCACCAAAATCCTTTAATTATATGATCAATTCAGTTTGTCCACTGAACTATGATGATTAAGACATATACTTTCATTTTAAAACCATGCGGGTAATTAGTAGGAGGAGTTTACGATAATTTTGGGAAAGACATTCAAAAGCTAGAAATAGTTTATTATTATGGTATGAGAGAGTTACCAAAACAGTCATTGAAAACTTTGCTCAACTGCGTCAGATGTTTCCCTCTGCTGATCAAGTCAGTAATTTTACCGTTTTTAATATTAGTGGTAATAATTATCGTTTAATTACTTATATTGATTACCAAGTACAAATAATCTTTATTCGTGCTGTTTTAACCCATGCAGATTATGATAAGGAGAACTGGAAAAATGACAACTGGTTTAACAATTAATAGCCCCTATTATCTCAATTTAATCACAGAATTTGCACCTCGTCCTATCACCAATGAAGATGAATTAAAGGCAACTCAAGGAAGAATAAATGAACTATTAGATAAAAAAGATATTAATCAAGATGATCAAGATTATCTAAGAGTTCTAGGACTGTTGGTTTATGATTATGAAGAGAAAAATGAACAATTTCCTCAATTAACAGATGGAGAATTATTACAATCATTAATGGAAGACTATAATATAACCATACAAGATTTTTTAGGAATATTTGACCAAGAACAAATCATTTTAGATATATTAAGTGGAAAACGTAATTTTACTTCTCAGGAAGCTTTTAAAGTGCGCTCTCTTTTGTAACGCACCAAATTAAAGCACAAGTATCTCAAACCAGACTCATAATTGTTCCCATTCATCCGTGGTAGGAGAGCTATCACCTCTATTGTCGGTTGGGTTTCGTCCCTCAACCCAACAAAACATTTAAAATAAAATCTAAAGCATTGCTCAAAGTCGAGTAGCATTTCATCCATCGCTTAAAAGACTATCCATGAAATGCTCCCCTGTTATTTTGGTAATTCATCGCACTGGCCAAAACCTTACCAAATCGAAGTATTATAGTGGGTGTCGTTTTAATACTCACGTCATTTTTAGACATAAATCGTTATGGATATTTTAGCTCTTGGTTGGGTTAGCGTGTTAGCTTTGTTTACTTGGTCTATTGCGATGGTTGTTTGGGGACGCAACGGTTTCTAGTATCGTGGAAACAACTTCTGTCCTTAATATACTCTTTCTCACTGCTTTAGTTTTACTCGTTTTAGTCAGTGGGGGAATACTTTACCTAACAACCGTAGAATGGCGCGATCGCCGTCGTCAAGACCGAGATAAAAAAAGTCAACGCTAAACCCTGGAGGGGACAACCTTTGTCCTCTCTTCTGGGTTTTTGGGTGAATTCACCCATTCAGGTGAGTGTTTATCCTTAAAATGGATGAAGCAAATACTGAGGGTGAAGGATTATTCTGGTAAATGTAGAAGGCATCAAGCAATAGCCGCTACAGGAGTGCAAAACTATGTCTATCAAAAAAATAGCTTTCGATACGGTTGTGATTCTTATTTTTCTTGGTGCAACAGGTTTAGTTTTTGACTATATATTAAACGGTTCGTTCTCTAATCCCCTCATCGGTAATACAATTGCCACAGAAGAACAAGCCTAAATTTTGTCATGAATTGATGATAAATTATCTATCTTTAGCCCATTTTGACTCTGTTAGTTCACCCAACTAGATGAAGACCCAAGCCTCAAAAATATGGGATATTGATACCAAGAAAGATTAAAAGTTTTCCCTACATCGAGATTTCCTCCTCAGATGTACCAGATGACCTCCTCCACCCTATTTATAGGGTGGTTTTTATTAGGAGTTAGATTGGATAATTTTTCTGACTTGTTCAACTTCTAAATCTAAAGCTTGAGCAATTTGTTCTAGACTTAAAGCTAATGCGACATTAAAGCATAAAAATAACAGACAGGGATAGACCTGTCTGTTAAAGAGTTAATTATGGGTTAAACTCGACTAAAAGTTCATTTCCGCCGCTTGGACTCGTTCAACTTGTTTCTTCTTAACCACTAAAAGAATTTGAACTAACATAATACCAGCGAGGAAGAGTATCAACCCTTTGATACGGCCAGGACTTTGTAAGACAACTTCTACATCTCTTTGTCCAAAACCACCCACATTGGGATTATTGGTTAAAGCCTGTCCAACTTCTACCTCCATGCCTTCAGAAACCGTTAATTGGGGTCCTGCGGGTATGGTTTCGTCTACATCTCCATCACCAGTGGCAATGGTAACAATGTAACTACCATCTTCTTGATCAGCAATTTGGCTAATAGTTCCAGCAGCAGACGCTTTAAAGACGTTGTTATTGCTAGGTTGACCGGTGGGATAAATCTGTCCACGGCCTCGATTAGCCCCTAAATGAACTTGATACTTACCAAAGTTAACACTTTTATCTGTAGTGGGATCAGGAGACAATACAGGGAAGACAATCTCTTGATATTGTTCTCCAGGTAGGGGCCCAACGATAACCACATTCTCTTGATCTTCGCGGTAGGGTTGGAAGTACAGACTACCCACTTCTTCCTTAATTTCTTCAGGAATGCGCTCAGCCGGGGCAATTTTAAACCCTTCAGGTAACATTAAAACAGCACCGACATTGAGGCCACCTTTTGACCCATCCCCTAGAACTTGTTGGGAGTCGAGATCGTAAGGAATTTTAACAACCGCTTTAAATACGGTGTCGGGTAAAACAGATTGAGGAATTTCTACCTCAGCAGGTTTCTCTGCTAGGTGACAGTTAGCGCAAACAATACGCCCTGTGGCTTCTCTGGGGGTTTCTGGGGCGGTTTCTTGCGCCCAGAAAGGATAAGCATTGGCACTTTGGGCAGTACCCATAAATAAGGCAACCGTTGCGATAATGATCAACAGCGATCGCAGTAAAATGTTCTTACCCTTCGATAACATTGCCGAAAAATCGGATCTTCTCATTGCTCAGTGAAATTTGTAGTTCTTAAACAGTAGGGTGAAAATTTGTCAATTGTCAGTGACCAGGGATTAAAAGTTGAGAATTGAGAATTAACTAAACATTCCTAATTCTGCAGTCTACATTCTTAATTCTGTTCACTGAAATTAAGCCCACCAGGGGTTTTCATCGGTGCGGAAGTCAGTCTCTGTCCATTCGCTAAATACTACCTTATCACCGTCAGTTACATTAACATGGGCTAAGGCTAAAGAGAGAGGAGCAGGACCACGAACAACTTTACCCTGGGCGTTGTATTGAGAACCATGACAGGGACACATAAACTTGTCTTCACTAGCATTCCAGGGAACGACACAGCCTAAGTGAGTACAAACGGCGTTGATGCCGTAGTCAGCAATGGCATTCTCCCCTTCAACAACGAGATAAGTGGGATCTCCCTTTAAACCTTGGGCTAAAACGCGATCACCAACATTGTGACTAGCAATGAATTCAGTGGCAATAACATCATTACCAAGGGCATCTTTGGCGGTTACACCACCACCAGCCCCACCACTCGAAGGAGGGATAAAATATTTCACCACAGGATACAAAGCACCAGCAGCGACACCGGTGATTGTTCCAAAGGTAAGTAAGTTCATGAATTGGCGACGTCCCATATCGGGGACATCTGATGAACCAGATACTTGTGTCATAACGGTTTATGGATGGATCTAGGTTAGTTAACAGGTTGAGACTTTAATCTCAGCAATAATTACAGGTTGTGCGTTTTTAAAGAATATGATGGCAACCATGTTTAGGACAAGGGTTTAGGTATTACCAAAGTCTTGATGTCAATATACAGCATTTGGCACCCTAACAGTCCACATTAAATTATCACAGAAATTGCCCACATTAACATAATTTCCTACCAGAAAAAGACGGGAGGGTGAGAGCCTCCTTTTTGTAAAGGGGGGATGAAACCCGACTCGACAGGTTTTAACCTGTCGTATTCTATTTCCCTTTCTGATTCTCAATATATTTCTTGA
>JASJEA010000249.1 GCA_030064935.1 Crocosphaera sp.
ATAGCTTAATTCTTTTTGTTAATGGACGCGCGAGCGGTCTATATTTTGGTCGCCATTCATCCCTAACTTTTAGAAGATTAGGGATGAATGGCGACATCAGGATAAACTATGGCTACTAACAGTCAACGTGCTTCTAGGCGTTGGTAGGTTACAATGTTAATTCAACGTAAAATATGTACATATCCATTATTAATCCTCCATGACTACTACCAACACTGATAAAAATCAAAGTGATAAAGTGCTAGAAGCAATGAAGAACTTTGCTGAACAATACGCAAAACGTACAGATACTTACTTTTGTAGTGAACCTTCTGTAACAGCAGTAGTTATTGAGGGACTCGCTAGACATAAAGAAGAACTGGGAGCACCTCTGTGTCCTTGTCGTCACTATGAAGATAAAGAAGCAGAAGTCAAAAATACCTACTGGAACTGCCCCTGTGTCCCCATGCGAGAACGCAAAGAATGTCATTGTATGTTGTTTATTACACCAGATAACGATTTTGCAGGAAACGAACAAGCAATCGATATAGAATTTATTAAAGAAGTGCGCGAAAATATGTCAGCTTGAGGAAAATCATGGCATCAGAGGTATTTTTGCAAGGAATTCAGCAATTTAACCAACGGGACTTTTACGCCTGTCATGATACTTTAGAAGCCATTTGGATCGACTCAGCAGAGGTTGATAAACGATTTTATCAAGGGATCTTACAAGTGGCTGTGGGTTGCTATCATCTCACGAATCATAATTGGCGTGGGGCCGTTATTTTATTGGGAGAAGGGGTGAGACGACTCAAGGATTATCAACCAGACCATGAGACGATTGATGTTCTTCAATTGTTGGAAGAAAGTCAAACATTATTGAGGTACCTTCAAGCCACTAATCCCGATAATATTGCGGAGGTTGCTAAAACCTTGCAGGAAGCTTCTGATGATTCTCCTTATCGGTTCCCTCATATTATTTTCGTATAAGTTTACTTTGATAAAACACCGTTTAAGAAAATATCTGCAATCCCTTCAGCCATCTCATGTAATGCTTGAGGGGAAGCTTTGGGGTCGATAATTGTTTGGGATGAAAAACCAGCGATCGCAAACATTCCTAAGAAAACTTGAGCAACAATTTTAGGATTGGTGCGCCGATAAATCCCTTTGTCCATAGCCGTTTCAAAGAAAGCTTCTGCTACATCGGTCATTTTAATAATTACTTCCGATTGTATTTTTTCCTTTAATTCTTGATGAAATTGTGCTTCAATAAAACATACTTTTAATAAGTCATTATTTTCTTGCATTCTTAAGACTCTACGTTTCATGACTTGCGCCACGGCATGATAATTTCCCATCTCACTCAATTCTGTCAATAAATCGGTTAAAATTTCAATCCATCCTTGGGTGGCAACTTCGATTAAAATAGCTTTCTTATTAGGAAAATAGCGAAATAATGTCCCTTCTGCCACCTTGGCCTTTTTGGCTAAGTCTTTGGTGGTTGTACCATCATATCCCTTCGCAGCAAAGAGACGTAATGCTGCTTTAAGAATACGCGCTCGTGTATCTTCCTCTGTATTAGAATGACGAAGGGTTTCAGGGATGAAAGTAGAACCAAGACCTGACATTACCATACAAACATAAGCATAACAACTCAGACCATTTTCTCTTACGATGGTGTCAATTTTCAGATATCTTCACAAAGGGTAATACAATAAAAACAGCCCTTATCTATAACTAGGGGATAGTAGCATCAGAGTTTAAGCGATGAGTCCAACACCCATAACACTCACTGACTCTTGAGAGACTAAAACACAAATACTTGACTAAAGATTATTAACAAACAATGAGCAACGTAACCAGCGAATATACTTTACCTGATAATTTTACTAGCACTGATATCAGCCATCAAGAAGCCATAGAAACTGTCATTGATAGTTTACAGCAAAATGATAGTGCAATGGTTCATCATGATGATCAAGGGGCACTTTGGAAGTTCAAATATGGTAGCGTCGAAATTTATGTTCAATTAACAGGAGAAACGGAGGATGATTTATTAACTGTTTGGTCTCCTGTGCTAACTCTTCCTGCTAATGATGAACTGGGGTTAATGCGAAAATTATTAGAGATGAATGGAGAAGAAACCTTAGAAACTCGTTTTGGAATTATGAATAATCAAATTGTTCTTTTAAGTCAGCGTACGGTGGCTGATTTATCCCCAGGAGAAATTTCTCGCGCCATTACTTTAGTAGCAAATATTGCTGATGATAATGATGAAAAGTTAATCGAAACTTATGGAGGAACTCCTATTAGTAATAATTAAATGTGAGTTTTTAAAAGTAAGTTTATGTATCAGGTTAAACAGGAAACTGTTTCATTAATAACAAAAGATGGAATTCGTCTCGATGCTGACATTTATCGTCCCGATAGTATCGAGTCTTTTCCCATTTTATTAATGCGACAACCTTATGGAAAAAAAATCGCCTCTACTGTGGTTTATGCCCATCCTATTTGGTATGCTTCTCATGGGTATATTGTCGTGATTCAAGATGTGAGGGGAAGGGGCGGATCGCAAGGAGATTTCAATTTATTTACCAATGAAATAGAAGATGGTTTTGATACCATTAATTGGCTTTCTCAGTTACCTAGAAGTACAGGAAAAGTTGGAATGTATGGGTTTTCTTATCAAGGAATGACCCAATTATCGGCAGCATCAGCGAAACCTAAAGCTCTAAAAACCATTTGTCCTGCTATGATTGCTTATGATTTATATCATGATTGGGGCTATGAAAATGGGGCATTTTGTTTACAAACAAATTTAGGCTGGGCGATACAAATAGCAGCAGAAACAGCTAGATTAACAGGAAATACCCTATCTTTTCAACAACTCTATCAAGCATCAAGAAATTTACCTTTATATGACCCAATTCCTGCCTATCCAAATATACTAAAAGAAGCAGCCCCAGACTCTTTTTATCATGACTGGATCAATCATGCAAAACCCGATGATTATTGGGATAGATTATCTCCTAAAAGTTTGATTGAAAAATTAGATTTACCAATGCTACATATTGGGGGATGGTTTGACCCTTATTTACGGGGTACTGTTAATCTTTATCATGGGATGAAACAAAAAAGTAGCTATGCTCAAAACCTTATTATTGGTCCTTGGGGTCATCTTCCTTGGGGAGAAAAATTAGGATCTCAAAACTATACAAAAGTCGCTGCTAGTTTTATAGATCAATATCAAATAGACTGGTTTGATCATTATCTAAAAGGAAAAGAGGTGGAACACTTATATTCTCAACCCATCTCCTTATTTGAGATGGGAAGTAATCAGTGGAAACATCCTCAAAATTGGTCAAGTAATCAAGAGAAAAGTTACTATATTTTTAGTCAAGGTTTGGCTAACGTTAGGGAAGATAATGGTCAATTAGTTGAAAAAATTCCTGATCATAATATTTATGATTTTATTATCCATGATCCTTGGCGGCCAGTACCATCTTTAGGTGGTCATGCTAGTATTCCATCGGGTTCTTTTGACCGTTCTCAATTAGATACTCGTTTTGATATTTTAACTTATACCTCTAAAAAATTAGTACAAGATTTGTCACTTAGTGGTGTACCTTTTGCGCAATTGTATTGTACATCAGATGCGGTAAGCTTTGATATTTGTGTTGTTTTATCTGAAGTTTTCCCTGATGGTAAAGTTTATAATTTTAGCCAGGGTTATATAAGAATAAACGACGCTCAATTACCAATCCAATTTCCTTTACAACCGACTTGTATTAAACTAAAGAAAGGTAACTGTATTAGACTCAGTATAAGTGGTGCTTGTTTTCCTGCCTATGCTTTGAATACAGGAACAGGAAAATTACCTCACGAAGAAAAATTAATTGATGCTAAAGTTATCACGCTCAAAATATGGAGCCAACCTGATCAAGTATCTAAAATCATATTACCTCTTTGATTTTTGAGGTATCTACCGAGTTTAACCTGTAGCATTAAATAGTAAGATATAAAGTTAACAAACCCCTAACACATTGCAAGGATAATTAATTAATGAACTTTTTTGAAAAATTAAATCAAGTTATCAACACCAAGGAAACCTTATTAATAGTTGGTCTTGATCCTAACCCAGAAATGATGCCAAAGTTTCTTGCTGATAGTCAACAAAGTTTAATGGAAAATTTAGAAACTTGGTTAACATTAATTATTGAAGAAACTAAAGACCTAGTCTGTGCTTATAAACCGACTTTAGGTTTTTATGAAGCATTGGGAAGTAAAGGATTAGAGTTACTATTAAACATTATTACTGCTATTCCTGATGAAATTCCCATTATTTTAGATGCCAAACACGGCGATCTTAATACCAGTACAATTTTTGCAAAAACTCTTTTTGAGAAGTGGAAAGTTGATGCAGTTACGGTTACTCCCTATGCAGGACAAGATCATATTGCGCCATTTTTACTATATCCTGATCACGGAATTTTTGTGTTATGCCATACCTCTAACCCTGGCGCAGTTTCTTTGCAAGAATATCCCACAGAAGATGCTCCATTTTACTTACAAGTAATCAAGGAGGCAAAAACTTGGGCAACCCCAGAACAGTTATTTTTAGAAGTGGGAACTACCAATTTAGAAGTCATCAAAAAAATTCGTTCTTTTGCCCCTGAAAGATTACTATTAATGCGTAGTATCTGGTCTCAAGGTAATGAGATTAAAGAAATTTTAAAAGTTGCTTTAAATTCATCAGGAGAAGGTGTATTAATTCCTATTCCTCAAGATTTACTTCAGTCTAAAAATTTAAGAGAGGAAGTTAAAAATCTTAAAGAAAGTATCAACCAGTATCGAAACAATATTACTCAAAGTTTGCAGAACTGTGATCTGTGGAGTCCCAATGTTTGTTTACTCTCTCCTCATCCTTATCAAGATTTGATTTTGCAATTGTATGATATTGGCTGTTTATTATTTGGGGAGTATGTTCAAGCATCAGGAGCTACTTTTTCTTATTATATTGATCTCAGAAAAATTATTTCTAAACCTCAATTATTCCATCAAGTATTAACCGCTTATGCTGATATTCTCAAGTCTTTAAAATTTGAGAGAATAGCGGGTATTCCTTACGGTTCTTTGCCCACTGCTACAGGTCTATCTTTAATGTTACATCATCCAATGATTTATCCTAGAAAAGAAGTTAAAGCTCACGGGACTCGTCGTTTAATCGAAGGTGATTTTAATGTAGGGGAAAAAGTTGTGGTGGTTGATGATATTTTAATCACTGGAAAAAGTGTCAAAGAAGGTTCTGAAAAATTGCTTTCTTCAGGATTAATTGTAGAAGATATTGTTGTCTTTATTGATCATGAACAAGGGGTAAAAGATACACTTAAAGATAAAGGTTATAATGCTTACTCCGTATTGACCATTTCTGAGATTACGGAAACATTATACAAAGCAGGAAGAATTAATGAACAACAATATCAAAGTTTTTTTAACCATTAATAACATCATATAATCCTATAAAAAAATGGCTATTACACGCAATCACAACTCTAATCCTAATCCTGAGAAAAGAGAACTATTAACGACAAAAGAAACTAACCAAGAACAAGAAAATGTCGAAGAAAGTATTCGCCCCCATTCCTTTGATGAATATATTGGACAACAAGACCTCAAAGATGTCTTAAGCATTGTCATGGGTGCAGCAAAAACTCGTAACGAACCGATTGATCATCTCTTATTATATGGACCCCCTGGCCTCGGTAAAACCACAATTTCCCTTATTTTGGCCTCAGAAATGGGAGTGAATTGTAAAATTACGGCTGCTCCAGCTTTAGAAAGACCTAGAGATATTACGGGACTTTTAATTAACTTAAAACCTGGGGATATATTATTTATCGATGAAATTCATCGCCTCAACCGTTTAACCGAAGAATTACTTTATCCTGCTATGGAAGATTATCGTCTGGAGATTACTATGGGTAAAGGACAAGCAGCCAGAACCCGCAGTATCTCTCTACCTAAATTTACTTTAGTAGGAGCAACGACGAAAGTAGGGGCGTTAACCTCTCCTCTACGGGATCGCTTTGGACTTATTCAAAGATTAAAATTCTATCAACCCGAAGAATTAGCCTTAATTATTTTACGAACCGCTAAGCTATTAAACACCGCCATTACCCAAGAAGGTGCAAGAGAAATTGCCCGTCGTTCTCGAGGAACTCCTCGTATTGCGAACCGTTTACTGAAAAGGGTTAGAGATTATATACAAGTTAAACAATTGGACACTATTACCGATGAATTAGCAAGCAAAGCCTTAGATATTTACCAAGTCGATCCTCAAGGACTCGATTGGACCGATCGCCTCATTTTAGAAACTATGATTAATCAGTTTAATGGAGGTCCAGTAGGACTAGAAGCGGTTGCTGCTGCCACCGGAGAAGATGCCAAAACCATTGAAGAAGTCTATGAACCCTATTTATTACAAATTGGTTATTTGAACCGTACCCCTAGGGGCAGAGTTGTTACCAGTGCAGCCCATCAACATTTAGGACAAACAGGAGAAGAACAATTATCCCTGTTTGAAGAATGAATGTAATTTCAATCACAGCCATTTGGGAATAACTAGATTATGGTGGCCAGGAACTCTCTTTTAAATCATTTTCTTGAGAATTATCAATGAAAAAGGTTAAGTCGAATATTATTATTTCAGATCCTCATGTTTTTGTTCCTAATACCTATTGGAATCCTTTGTTGGGGGAGGTTTTGCGAGAAGCCGATTTACTTACAGACTCGCAACTAGAAATGATTTTACGGGATAAATTACACTATCGTGGTTATCGAATAGGGGAACTCATTGCTTTACGAGGATGGTTAAAACAAGAAACTGTGGATTTTTTTGCAGAAGATTGGATAACTTATCTTAAAGAAGAACCTCAATATCCCATTGGAGAATATTTAAAACAAGCTGGTTTACTAAAGAAAGAAGACATCAACAATATTTTAGACAAACAAAGACAACTGGAAATGCGCTTTGGGGAGATTGCTGTTGCGCAAGGTTTAATCAAGCCGAAAACCCTTAACTTCTTTCTCAATCACCTTTTTTCTAAGGCTGATGATGATACCTTATTTATTGTGTAAACTATCGCTATATAAAACTTACTCACATCTTGCACCTGACGAGACAAAGTTCCAAACCGTTTTCATAAAACCAGGGATTCAGTAACTTTAAGCTCCTGAGAAGAGAAAGGACTAAAATGTGTGGAAGAAGTAAAACTAATGCTTGTTGGGCTGAATCATTCCCTACTAAGTTATCAAAATTATTATTGTGGTGATGGGTGGATAAGGCTTCAAGGTAATGATTATTGAAGCCTTATCCACCCATCACCACAATAATAATTTTGATAACTTAGTAGGGAATGATTCAGCCCAACAAGCATTAGTTTTACTTCTTCCACACATTTTAGTCCTTTCTCTT
>JASJEA010000064.1 GCA_030064935.1 Crocosphaera sp.
GAAAACCTTGCTGATAAACCTATTATTAATTAAGAAATCAAGATTACAGGCAGGAACTCAAGTATAATGGTTAGCAAGACTGGGGGGTATGCCCTGTCCATCGTAGCATACACCCCAGTCTTGCTAACCATTATACTTGAGTTCCTGCCTGTAATCTTGATTTCTTAATTAATAATAGGTTTATCAGCAAGGTTTTCTAATCCAATGCTTGTGAAGAAATTAACCCTCCAATCTTGCCATGTTTGGTCTGACCATTCTGAGTTAGGAGGGGGATTTTGGGGAATATTATCAGACAAAAGATCATACCAACGTTTGTTAATCTCAAAATTAGGGTTATCAACTCGTTGAACAATTCCTTCAACCGCAATTTCCACAGCATCAGAACAGGGTAAACGTAAATACCAACGATACATTGTGTTAGAAATTAGCTGTTTTTTAGGTTGGATAGAGATGATGCCATCTTGACTAGGTAAAGAAACTTCAAATTTCTCAACTTGTTCATCCCCTTCCACCTTATTGAGGATAAATGTTGCTTTTCTATTAGTTGCAGGTGACGGTATATAAACCCAAAATTGAGGTTTAGATTTAGCAGTAAAACCTCGACTGTCTGGGGGAACAATTGCTTGAAGGGTTAAAAAATCATCAGGGCAACTTTGACGGGGGGGGATCGCTATTCCTTGACCTTCGGGTAATCCTGATATGTTTGGTGGTGGTTCATATAATCTTCCGGCTCCCTGTCCCCCAGGTCCGTCTGGACGGCTTGGGGTGGTGGGGTTGTCAAATTGAGCTAAGATCCAGTTAGAGTTTTCAGGGGTTGCCACGAGTTGGGCGTTTAAATGGGCAACTGGAAAAAAAATGCTTGTTAAACTTAGGGTGATCAGAATATTTTTTTTCATGAGATGATAATTTCCTGATTAGCTATACTAATCCTCTAGACCAAGTTCTCGAACACAATGAAGGTTAAGTGTGAGATTAGAAAAACGCTAAGGAACAACAAGCAACACGAAAGAATTTTTACTTTCGTAATACTTCTCAACACAGAGCCGTTATATTGATGTCCGACCACATTACCCATTATTATCTAATTTATCCAAATTTTCATCAACCCCCAATATTCTCTGTTTGATAAAGCTTTGCCACTTTTGCCAGTGTGCCAATAAATAGTCTTGAGAGTGGTTACGGAAAAATTTGTGATAGATGAAGGCATTAATCATCATTATCATTAAGGAAAGAAGAACAGGAATTAAAGGTAGCCAACCCCCATAAAGAAAGAGATAAAAATTAATCACTATTGATAAACAAGTAATTCCCAGGATACTAATAATTTGCCATTTTTTGCCCACAAAAAAACTAGGAATAGCAGACCATAGCCAAATCCAGAGAAACTCTTGCCATCCTGACCAAAACCAAAGTATAGGGCGATTATCTAACACAGCACTTAGCATTTGGCTAATCATCTGAGCTTGAACAAAAACCCCATAAGTTATTGATTTAGAACCGTTATCATAAGGAGTTTTTAATTCATCTTTTTCAGGAATAGTAATACCCATCAAAACTAAACGATCTTTTAAATTTGTGCTCTGAACTTGGCCTTTTAACAATGACCGAAGAGGAATTTTAAAAGCAATTTCTTCTGGAGATTTTAGGGAACGATAATTGAGTAAAATTTGATGGCCTCCAGCATCAATTCCTTGATAGCCACTGCTATGAGATGAAAGATACTCGAAAAACACTGGGTTAAAAGTAGCTTTTTCTGACGAATTGGTTGTACTTCTCGTGATTTTAATGCCTATCTCTTCAAAAATTAGTCCGTATGAAATTTCTTGGTTTAGAGAAAAAATATAATGAGCAAAAAGCAAAAAATTAAAAGAATACTTGGCTTGACATAAAGAAGAAATAGGAGGAGTTATATTAATTAATTGACGACGAACCACATCAGACTGATCAAGAACTATATCACTAAATCCTATATTTTCTGCTTTTAATCCATCCGGAGGTCTAATTCCGAGAAGGTTGGCTTCAGGAAACCCAACCTTACATACCATATAGAGATTATTTTGTTGTTGAAATAATTTTAGTAATTGCTCATTTTCGGTTTTAATATCTCGATAAATATCAATACCAATTGTTTTTGCTTCATACTGATTCAGTTTTTGTAAAACTTTAAGTAAAGCATCATCAGATAATGAACCATTAAGTTTCCAACCCAGAGATTTTTGATATTCAACATCTTTTTCATCGATGGTAATAATTACTAAACGTGGATCAGGCTTTTCTGGAACAATAAATGCTCGTAAAAGAAAAAAGTTATCTAATGCCCATAATTCACTAGACTGTAATAAACCTGCATAACGAAGACCAAAGATTAATCCAGTAACGATTATACTGGAAATGAACAAGGGAAAAGAAATCTGACGTAATAACCATAGTAGAATTTTTATTTTCAAGGTATTAAAATCAAACAATTGACGACAGTAAACAATTGAGAGAGATAGAGTCAATGAACCAAGACTTTTTTGATGCGTTCATATCCTATGGAAGAGCCGATAGTAAAGACTTTGCTATCAAACTTCATCAAAGATTAGAGTCTCAAGGGTATCGTGTTTGGCTGGATCAAAATGATATTCCCTTTGGGGTTGATTTTCCTGAAGAAATCAAACAAGGAATTGCGAAATCTCAAAATTTTCTCTTCATTATCTCTCCTCATGCGATTCATTCTCCCTATTGTAAGGAGGAAGTTGATTATGCTGTTCAATATAATAAACGTATTTTACCTTTGCTGCACGTCGAAGAAATTAATCAACAGACTTGGCAACAACGTAATCCTATGGAGACAGACCAAGATTGGCAACAATATTGTTCCCAAGGAAAACATTCTAGTTTCACCCAGATGATTCCTGAGATTGGTAAAGTAAACTGGATTTATTTTAGGGAAGAAATAGATAATTTTGAAGCATCTCTTACCTCTTTAGTAGATGTGTTTCATAGAGATGAGGAGTATGTTTATCAACATACTAAATTACTTAATCAAGCTATGCAATGGCAAACCCATAAAAAACAATCTCAATACTTACTCATTGGACAAGAAAGGATCGATGCTAATAAGTGGTTACAGAGAAATTTTTTTAATCAACAACCTCCCTGTGAACCAACATTTCTGCATTGCAAATTTATTTGTGAGAGTGAAAAAAATGCCAATCAGAATATGGCTAAAGTCTTTATTAGTTATCTCGATGATGATCACGTTTTTGTAGAAAAACTATTTCATACCTTGATGCGAAATGGTTATACTGTCTGGACAACAGCAACTGATAAAACAGCCTCAGATAAGTTGCACTACAAAACATCATTAAGGATCGAAAAGTCTGATAATTTTATTTATATTTTTTCTGGGGATACCCCAGATAATATGTCAAAGAAAAAATTATATCAGCAAGAATTAAAATATGCTTTTCTTTTAAAAAAAAGAATTTTAATTGTACGCCTAAAAAACATAGGTTTCAATGAAATTTCTTCCCTTAATTATACAACAGAAATCATTAATTTTTCTGAATATAAGGATGAAAAAAAATACAAAGAAACCAGTGATCAATTGCTTAGTATTTTGTTAGAAGATCGCGATTATTATTGGCAGCATAAAATTTTATTAGTAAAAGCTATACAGTGGGAAAAACAAAATAAATATCCCACTCTTCTGTTAAGAGAGAAGAATTTAAAACAAGCCATGATTTGGTTAGAAATAGCCAATAAAAGAGCGCATTATGGACCCACTTCCTTACAAAAGGATTATATTCTCACTAGCTCAAAAAAACCTCAAAGTAGTTATTTTGATGTTTTTATTTCATATGCTGATTGTGATGTCGATTTTGCAAATCACTTAAATGATGCTTTAGAGATTCAGGGTAAGCTTTCTTATTTTGAATCTCTAAAATCAGAAAAAGATACCAATAATAACTTAGAAATAGAGCAGATTATTAACCGATGTAATAATTTTATTTTACTTATTTCTCCTGATTCTAAAAACCTTAAAGAGCGTCAGAAAGAAATCAATCATGCCCAAATAATTAATAAACGAATTATTATAGTTTTTTACTGTTTTACAAAAGAGGAAAAAATAACAATTGAAGGTCAAGAAACTATTTATTTTTCCAGAAATAAAGCCAATTTTATGAGCAAATTTAATGAATTAGTAAGGGTTTTAGAGACTGATAGGGCTCATGTTAATTGTCACACAAAATGGTCAGGCAGAGCCTTAGAATGGGAGCAAAATGAGCGTCATGAGGATTATTTACTACGGGGCAATGAATTAGTGATTGCTCAAACTTGGTTAGAAGAAGCTGACATCAATCAAAAAGAACCCAAATTAACCAAATTACAACGAAAGTTTATTGAACAAAGTCAACAAGTACGAGATCGCCTCAACCATCAAAAAGAATTACAGCGTCAGCAAAAATTACGACAGGCTCGACGCATTACTTTAGGGGCAGTGATTGCCGGAGTCATCTTAGCTTTTTCAACTACTATTACCCTAATCCAACTTAGAAATGCCCATATTGACGAAATTGAAACCTTAATCGCTTCATCTAAGGCAGACTTGGAATCAGGACAAGCCTTAGATGCTCTTGAAGATAGTTTAAAAGCACAGCGTCATTTTAGTAACAATTGGACAAAACGGATCTCATGGTTCCTTCCTGTGGCAAAACTCCCTGATAACCTTTCTAATGACATCTTTGATACCATCAGACAGGCCACTAATTACGTTCGGGAAAAAAGGATAACCATTGACTCTCAATCTGGTTTAAGCACCTTCGCAGTAAGTCCTGAGCAAAAAATCTTAGCTATGGGATCGCAACAAGGAATCGTTCAACTTTATAATATTGAAGAGGATTTTAAACAATTAGAGATACGCCCTACCCCCTACGGTGACAAAATTATGGATCTCAGTTTTAGTCCCAATGGCAAAAAATTAGCGATCGCTGCTTGGAGGACAACCGTTCGCATTTGGGATCTTGAAAAGAATTATTATGTTGAAACCTTAGCCCATGATAGCTGGGTAAATCGTGTCAGCTTTAGTGCTGACGGTCAAACCCTAGCTACGGCTTCTGTGAATGGAAAAATTAGTTTATGGCGCATTCAGGATAATAACGGAACAAGAATAGAAAAATATAGGGAGTTTAAGGTAGATGGATCGGCTATAGCTCTCAGTTTTAGTGAGGATGGTCAATATTTAGGAGTAGGAACCAATCAAGGGCAAGTGACTATTACTGATAACCAAGGGAAGTCCCTAAGTCAATTTAGGGTTGATAGTGCCATTGAGGATCTTTCATTTAGCCCTAATGACAAGTTATTAGCTGTAGCCCTGAGTGATGGACTGGGGCAGGTTTGGCAATGGCGAAAACAACAGAAAATTATCCAATTAGAAGGGCATCAAAATAAGATAAATGCTATTATCTTTAGCCCGAATGGTCAACAGCTTGCTACCGCTTCAGAAGATAAGACGGTGCGTCTGTGGGATCTTCAAGGCAAAAGTTTAGAACGATTTCCAGGCCATAAAAAAGGAGCAACTCAACTTAAATATATGGGGAATTATTTATGGGTAACAGCAGCCGATGGAAAGTTACACCGATGGGATTTAACTTGGAAAAAATTACCGGAATTACAGGGCCATGTTAGCAGTGTTTATAAAGTTCAATTTAGCCCTGATGGACGATATATAGCTACAGGAGCGGCTGATGAAACTGCCCGTTTATGGAATTTAAAAGGAGAACAATTAGCTCTTTTTACTCATGATGGACCTGTTACCAGTGTCGGTTTTGATCCTGATAGTGAATTGCTTTTGACTGGTGCTGCTGATGGTATGATGCGGATCTGGAATCTTGAAGATCAAACCCGACTCCTAGATGTCCCAGAAGAGTATAGCGATCAATTTTATCGAGTTAGTTTTAACCCAAAACAGTTCTATTGGGTTTCGGGATCTAGTTATGGAGAAATAAGAGTCTACAATGATGAATTCAAAAAATTGCCAGATGAAAAAACTAATGATAAATTCAAAAAATTGCCAGATGAAAAAACTTCCGAAGACTTAACTGATCTTAGTTTTAGTTATGATGGTCAATACTTAGCAACTGTTTTTTTTAAAAATGGTGTTTTGATTTGGAATACTCAAGAAATTTTGACCAATCCAGACCAAACCAAACCCAAAAAATTAGACTATCCCCAAGCCACGAGTATGGCCTTTAATCCCAAAGAAAAAATGTTAGCAATTAGCTCAAAAGACGGGTATATTAGTCTTTGGAATGATCAAGAGCAGCTAATTAGAAAATGGCAAGCTCATCGACAGAGTATTCTCAGTGTTAGTTTTAGTCATGATGGTAAATATTTAGCCACAGGTTCTTGGGATGGCACTGCTCGTTTATGGGATGTAAAAACAGGAGAGAAATTAGCTCAATTTACGAGCGACGCTGGACCTGTTTTTAGTGTTGCTTTTAGTCCTAATAATCAATGTTTAAGTCAAATACTCAACTCTAAAATTGAAGGAGGTTGTCTCGTCACTACTTCCTTTGATGGGACAGTTTATCTCTGGCGAGTAGAAACCAATAAAGAACTACTCGAAAGGGCTAATTCTTTGCTCAAACCTTAGTTCCATATAAGGAAATTTGTAGACAATTAATTCACGTCAGCAGTATAAAACCATCATTGTCTCGTTTAAGAAAGAAGGAGTTTACACAGTTAAAGTTGGCACTCAGAAAGTCTAGGAGCTAAATAAGACATTCGACTATAGACAACGGCAATATTTAAACCCCAACTCCAACGAGGTAAATGACCGATTGGTGCATTCAGGGAAAAGTTAAGATCGTCGTATAAGTAATAGTCTGGATCATTGAAAGTCCCTCCTTTAATCCAGCCAACTTGTTGAGAAAATTGACGATACTTGTTAACATCAACGTCTTGAGTATTACCTAAACTTTGATAAATTCGTTGTTGTATACTTAAACCAAATTTGCCTTGAGAGTATTCTACCCAGAGACGATCAATGGTTTGTAAGTCTTCGCAAGCAATGTATTCTAATTCTGTGCTAGTAATAAAGCCAGAGTTATCTTTATCTCCTGCCATCACCATTAAATCGTAGGTCATTTGGTCGGCTTTTTCCCATTTTTTTCCTTTTAAGAGGTTTTGCAAAGCAGTATAATCAACCCCTGTGGTTTGAGATATCAAAGAACTCTCAAGGGGATTTCTGGGAGTATCTACAGGATCGATAATAATGGCTGGTGATGGAGGGGGGGAACTGGTTGTTGTGGTAGCCGAGGGAGTTCTGACTTTGGCTAATAAGTTGGCAGTTAAGGGCACACCGAGATTTAACCCAGTTTTAACATAGATATTATCGTATCCTGTTCTTTGGGTTTGGGTGGTGTCGGCGCGACCATGAATGGCAATAACTTGCCCTTTTTCGTTGAATACTGGTCCCCCACTCATGCCGGGAAGGGTATCATTGGTATAAACTAGCCCATAACCATCCCGTAATCTTTGGGAAGCAGTGGCAGTAATTTTCCCAGGAACAAAAGTGTAGAGGGAAGCATTAATGGCGGTGGTGGGGAGGGGAAAACCTGCGACATAGACAGTCATCCCTTCCACTAAGTTTTCTGCTTTTCCCATTTGAGCGGTACTATAGAGGCGATTGCTTTCAAATTCAACAACAGCCAAATCAACCCCTGAAATGATTTTAATCTGGCTGGTATTGATTAAATGTCGTTGTTGATCAGAGGTTAAGACATATGCTTCTTCTCCTGGGTTAATATCAGCTACCACATGACCGGCGGTTAAGAAACGATAGGTTTTACCCCGTTTATCAATGATAACTCCTGTTCCATTGCTTCCTGGCCCTTCGACTAATACGGTTATTTTTTTCGCCATACGACTAATTTGAGTCGCGGAGAAGGCCATAAGAGGGGAAGTGGGGACAGTGTTGATCATTACCATTGTCGCCACTATGGGGATAAAATATCGACTAACTAGATGACTCATAGGGGGCAAAATTAGCGATCGCCCACCAGTTTATCACGATTCGATGTTTTAGCTTGCTTGAGATAGTCGTCAAAATTTACGTAAACTCTTCCTGTGGTTTCGTTTAATGGACCAGTGGAGCGTACCCTTACTGCCATCAATTTTTGCAGAGTTTGGCCGGGGTTGACTCCTGGTTTTAGGGTGAATAATAACCCGTTACATCCCCCACCGTTTTTATAGCTGACACAAACCACTGGCATTCTGTTCATGCGTCCGGTGGTAATGTAGTTTAATTGCCCAGCGTTGTAGAAATATTGGAAGCGGTTAGAAACTAATTGACAACGAGTGCTAGGATCGTATCCAGAATAACTAAAATAGTCCGACTGCCAGATCAAAACGGGAACCATTGTTTGATCTGGCATTTTAGCAAAGGTTGTGGGAACTCCTTGCCAGTTTTCACAGACAAAGTTTGTCCCAATGCTTTTGGCTTGTGTTGCTGGGTTAATACCAAAAGGGCTAAAGAATGCACTGGTTACAAGGGTAGCAAAGGTTGCTAGTGACTTAACTTTCATCATCCTAATTATGTCAATCGTGATTAACTCTACTTAATATAACGAAAAATTTAAGATTTTAATCGTGATATGATCACAATAGATTCCCTGAAATCAACCATTATCATGCTACACATTCTCACAGGCTTTGGATTTCTTTCTGGAATGAGTTATCCTTTCCGATTATTGGCAGTCTTGAAGTCGAATCCTGGTCTTTTATCTTATATTATTTTTCCTATTCTTGTTAATATATTGCTGGGATTTTTTCTCTATATAGGTTTATTTTTGTTGGGAGGAGAAGTTACCCAAGAATTAACCCAAATCATGATTAATCGTCTTGATATTTTTTTAGCTGATCTTCCTAGTTGGTTAAATAGTTTAGATTATTTAGTGATTTTTTTGGGTTGGTTAATTAGATTATTTTTAAGTTTATTTTTGTTGTTTTTTACTGGTTTTATATTAGTTCAATTTGGTGTTATTTTAGCAGCACCTTGGTATGGAAATCTTTCAGAAGAAATTGAAAAGATTACAACAGAAAAGATAGAAATTATAGAAGTAGGATTTGTTAGAGATATTTGGCGTGCTATTTTATTTGAAATTAAAAAAATAGTTTTAATGATAAGCTTTGGCCTTTTCATTTTTTTGTTTAGCTTTATTCCAGTGATTGGTGCTATTATTTCTACGATTGGAGGGTTAATTATTACAGGAACAATTATTTGTTTAGATTTTTTCGATTCTCCTTTAGAAAGAAGGAGACTTAAATTTAGGAAAAAAATAAATCTGGTGATGAAAACATTTCCGGCAAGTGCAGGTTTTGCTGTAATTTGTTTATTGTTGATCAGTATTCCTTTTATTAATTTAATTACTATTCCTTTCTGTGTGGGAAGTGGGACTTTATTTGTTTGCGATCGCATCCTTATTCAGCATCTATCATCAATCGAAAAATCATGATTAAATTCACTTCCAAAATTCGTCAAAAAATCAACCCTAATTTAATTAATCAATTGGAAAAGTTTGAAGAAATTACAGAGTTTCTACACGAAAAAAGCCAAAAAAATTTGATGTGGCATCCTCTCAAAAAAGATAGTTATGATTTATATGATCATTATTTAGAAGCTATTTTAACTGTTTATTTTAACAAGTATTATTTGTTATGTAAGTCTTTAATTCAAGCGTTGAATGAAGAAAATTATTTATTATATGGATTAATTGGTCGTTCTTTAATTGAACATACAGCAATTTTAAGATATTATGTCACCAGTAAAATGTTTCCTCTAGTAGAAATTGCTTTAGAAGATGGAAAAGTAACCCCAGAAGAAGTCGAAACAATAATCCCTTGGTTAGAAAAACATCTTATTGGAAATAGATTTGATTGGGGAGATTTTTTGGCAGATTATTTTGATGAGTTAGATAACCTTAAGTCAGGAAATATTCTTAAAAATTCCCAAGTGAATGTGATTACTTGTTTAAAAAAATGGATTGAGCAAGACAAATCAATTCAAAACTTGTATGAGTTATTTTGTGATTTAGTTCATCCTAATTTGGGTAGCACCCTTCTTATTAGTAATGTTGTGGACAATCAAATCTGTATTGGTGGCCATTCTGGAGATGCTATTGCTTTAGAAATTGTTAATCGAACTTTAAATCAATTATTGATGATTTTTGGAGAAGTTTCTCATCAATTGAAACAACTTCAAGAATTTAAGTTTGCTGATTTTATTAGAGTTTTATAAACGTTAAATTTTTTAATTATGGATATTTCAAAACTTATCAAAGAGCTACAAAATCCCAATATTTATCCACATTCTGTGCAAACTCCAATCAAAGTTATTCAAACTCATATATCTGTAATTTTTCTCACAGGAGACTATGCTTATAAAATAAAAAAGCCTGTTGATTTTGGTTTTTTAGACTATTCAAACCTTGAAAAGCGTCAATATTTTTTAAATCAAGAGTTGGTAATGAATCAAAAAATAGCTCCCGATCTTTACCTAGAAGTCCTAGCAATAACTATCAATAATAACCAAATAAAAATAGGAAAAGAAGGTAAAATTATTGACTATGTTCTCAAGATGAATCAATTTCCGCAAGATGGTTTATTTATTAATCTATTTCAAGCAGGAAAACTAGAAAAATATCATTTAGAAGCATTGGGAAAAATTGTATCTGATTTTCATAAAAAAACTCGAAGCAATGATTATATTCGGAGTTTTGGCAACATAGAAGTTATCAAACAATCTATTGATGAGAACTATGAAAGAACAGAAAAATATATTAATATTGCTCAAACAAAACAGCAATATAATGAGACGAAAGCATTCACAGATAACTATTTCAAACTGAAACAAGAACATTTTAAAAAAAGACAAAAAGAAGATAAAATTAGAGAGTGTCATGGAGACTTACATCTCAAAAACATTTGCCTCTGGAATAATAAAATTCAACTTTTTGATCGTATTGAATTTAACGAAGAATTTCGCTACGTTGATGTTATGTTTGACATAGCTTTTACAGTTATGGACTTAGAGGCAAGAAAACGACAAGACTTAAGTAATATTTTCCTAAATACTTATCTAGAAAATACAGGAGATTGGCATGGACTACAAGTATTACCCCTCTATCTTTCCCGTCAAGCCTATGTTCGTGCCAAAGTAATGTCTATATTATTAGATGACCCCAATATTACGGAAAAAGACCATAATAAAGCCATCCAAGATGCCAAAAATTATTATCATTTAGCTTGGCAATATACTCAAAAAAATCAGGGCAAAATTATTCTAATGTCAGGGTTATCAGGTTCAGGAAAAACGACCATTGCAAAGTATCTTGCTCAACACATTAATGCTATTTTAATTCGTTCTGATGCTTTGCGTAAACATCTAGCTAATATTCCCTTAAATCAAACAGGAAACGATGCTCTTTATACTACCGCAATGAATGAGAAAACCTATTCTAATCTAATTGAATTGGGCAAAATGGTAGCCAAACAAGGATTTACTGTTATTTTAGATGCCAAATTTGATCGTCATATTTGGCGTGAACCTCTGATAAAAATAGCTCAAATTGATAAAATTCCCCTCACCATTTTATCTTGTTATGCTCCCCTAAAACTTTTAAGCGATCGCCTTTCTCAAAGAATAGGAGATATTTCCGATGCAACGGCCAGTTTACTACAACAACAACAAGAGAATTATGAAGATTTCAATGAGGAAGAACTTGCCTATGTTAAGATGATAAATAGCCATGATGACTGGGAACAGAAAATTAGAGAAATATATCAACTTTAAGCGTACCTTATGATAAATTTATGACCATAAAAGTCGTTTTCAAACAGTTGATGGTTGTATTTTTTATCTCAAAACTGGTCACTTACTAATTGATAATGAAGAATAAATAATTATCCATTAATTGTATACTAACTGTTCTAAACTAGCCTTCATAATATCAGTAGTTTGAGCAAAAACACTAAAAACTAAAGCTTCTTTGTATACCCGTTGTGCTGGATGATGATAATAATTAGCAGCCCCACTGGAAACGGTTACGGCAGCCTTTGTACATCTTTGCGCTAGATTAATTGCCCACACTCTTAGTTGTAAATGATCTTCAAAAGAACACTGCTTAATCTTTATACTTTTCATAACTTTAGTCTGACAAATAATTAATTCTTCATGGAGATGTTGATAAGCTTCATCAATAAAATCAAGTTGTTTCTTATCGGCAACACCTTTAACAATATCAAGTCCTGCTTTTGCACACCCTAATATTAAAAAACTAGGATAAAGAACAACTTTTTTATCATTTTGATGAATTGCTCCAATTTGAGCAATGGATACCACATTTTCTGCGGGCAAAAAATACTTTTCAAATGTTGCAGTTACGGTATTTGTTGATGACATTGCTCCTAGTTTCATGGGATCGCTTAACTGAAGTTTATTGGTTGAATTAAAGGAAACAATTCCTCTAATTTCTTGACCGTTTTCAAGATTAGCCCCTAATATAAACACATCAAAAAAATCGTATCCAGTAATCCAGGGAACATGACCATTTATTTGATAACCTCCTTCTACAGGAGTCGCTACAATCATTGGTTTTCCCTTACGTCGTAACTGAGAAAAACCTTGACCAATTAACTGTTTATCATTAATAACGTGGCTAATATATTTTTCTTTTAATTCTTCATTTTGGCTGTTAATAATATCCCTAATAGCACCTTGATGTTGCAGTTGTAAAAAAGCCAATGCTCCAGAATATTGAGATAGTAATTGTTGAAACAGATAAAAGGTTTCAGCATCTAATTCTAATCCTCCCCAAGATTTAGGGATTCTAACAGAATTCAAGGAATGTTGCATTAATCCTTGTAAAGCTATTTTTAAAGCATCAGAAAATTGATCTATTTCTGAAGCATGGGGAACAACATATTCCTTTAAATAAGCTTCTACTTTTTCTAAAAAGTTATTATTCATTACTAACGATATAAATTTGATTTTGAGTGCTATTATCACAACTAAATTGTAGCATATTATTTATAAAATAAAGTATAATTTTTGTCGGCAGAATATTAGTAATAATAGTCGTATATGTAGCAGTATTTAAAGAAACATAAATTCTATATTTATCATTGATTTTCAATTTTTCAGAGGACAAGGTAAAGGCTTAATAATTTTACTAATTTGGTTGGCAATGTTTAAAAGCTTTTCATCTTTACCATAGTTTCCTACTAATTGGATACCAATAGGTAATCCCTTAGAAGATAAAGTTAATGGGATAACAACCACAGGATAACCCGTTAAATTAAATAAGCTTGTATAAGCACCAATTGCTTTAAGATAAGCATAACTTTTTCCTTCTATCTCTACATCACTCCCAAAAGGACAATGAGGAAAAGCAGTCATAGGAACAACTGGAGTTAACCAAACATCAGCCTTCTCAAAAAATAGGGCTAATTGATTCATAATTAGTTGACGTTTTTCAAGAGCAATGATATATTTTCTATGTTCACATTCTGGAGGTGATTCATTAAATTCATAGGTTAAAATAATTTTATAAACATCCCAAACTTCATCCATATTTATTGGAAAAAGCTCCTTATATTCTGGATTACAATGGAGCGCAGATAAAGCTTTGATAACTGTTTTAAGAGCTATTTTAGTTTCTGAAGAACAAGGAATATTTCCGAAACCATAAGACCAGATAAAATGATAATAATCTAAACTATAAAATGAGTCTATTTTTTTATTTAATTTTTGATTATTCTTTTCTTCTATGACAGAAAAACATAACATTAAATCTTCAACTGATCTGCCTAAAGGTCCTACATTTTGACAATGTTTAATCGTTAGGGGATTACCCGGTAACTCAGGAATATGACCATAAGTTGAAACTCTCTTTTCTGTTGGTTTAAGAGTATAAATACCACAAAAATGAGCCGGAACTCGAAGAGAGCCTCCCAAGTCACTTCCTATGTCAAAAACTGATAATTGAGCAGCGATAGCTGCTGCTCCTCCTCCTGTACTTCCTCCTGGTGTATAATCTAAATTCCAAGGGTTATTCGCACGACCAAATAAAGGACTATTGGTTTGAAAATCTCTTGTTAGTTTTGGAGTATTTGTTTTACCCAAAATAATTGCCCCAGCCGCTTTTAATTTTGCCACAACCTTCGCATCTTTTTTAGGAATATAGTTAGCTAAAGGTTCATAACTACAAGTTGTTTTCAATCCTTTGGTTTCTAAACTATCTTTAATAGTAATAGGAACTCCATGTAAAGAACCTAAACATTCTCCTTTTGCTAATGCACGATCAGCTTTTTTTGCTTGTTGATAAACTTGTTCTTTATCGAGGGTAACAATGGCATTTAATTGAGGATTATAGCGAGAGATGCGCTCAAGATAAGCTTTTACTACTGCCTCACAAGAAACTTGGCGTTCACGAATTATTTTTGCTAAGGTATGGGCAGATAAAGACGTTAACTTCACTGTAATTAATTAACTAAAATGTTTAAAGGGCGATCATGGAAGCTATTTCTAGCTTTATTGTTTACCACGATCTTAATAGTAACAGGATTAGCTGTCCAAGAGTTTAACGCAAAAACACAAAAATCTCAATTAGTGCTGGCAATTCCTAATGATCCTAGTACCTTTAATTTTGCCATTAATCGTAACCCTTATAGTATTTTTCAGTTTATTTATCAGGGTTTATTAACTCAAAATGGTGTAACAGGTAAATTAGAACCAGTATTAGCTAAAAATTGGCAAATCTCTGCAGATAATCTCAGTATTATCTTCACTTTAAGAGATCATTTAAAATGGTCTGATGGTGAACCTTTAACTGTGGATGATGTTGTATTTACTTACAACAATATCTATCTTAATCAAGAACTACCAACAGTTTATAAAGACATTTTACGGATAGGAAATACTAAAAAATTTCCATTAGTTGAAAAAGTAAATAACCAACAAGTTAGATTTAGTGTATCTCAACCTTTTTACCCGTTATTAACAGCCATTGGAGAATTACCTATTTTGCCACGTCATGCTTTAGAAGAGTCTATAAAAAGTCAAGATAGTCAGGGAAACTTGAAATTTTCAACCATGTGGGGAACCAAAACAAATCCAAAATATATTATCAGCAATGGTCCTTATCGCTTGTCAAGTTATACTCCTACTCAGAGAATTATTTTAGAGAAAAATCCTTACTATTGGCGTAAAGATAAAGAGAATAATCAACAACCCTATATTGAACGTTTAGTTTTGGAAATTATTGAATCAACAGATAATCAATTAATTAGATTTCGCTCAGGAGAATTAGACAATATTTCCGTTACGCCTAACTCTTTTGCATTACTAAAAAGGGAAGAAAAAAAAGGTAAATATACCATTTATAATGGAGGAGTAAACTCAGGTGTTCAATTGATGGGATTTAACTTAAATCAAGCAAGTAATGGAGACGGAAAGCCATTTGTTGATCCCATTAAATCTCGTTGGTTTAATAATTTATCCTTCCGAAAAGCTATTGCTTATAGTATTAATCGAGAGCGCATGAATAATAATATTTATCGGGGATTAGGAGAGATTCAACACTCTCCTTTATCAATTCATAGTCCCTATTATCTTTCACCTCAAGAAGGCTTAAAAACCTATAACTATAATCCCAAAAAAGCACAAGAAATTCTCATTAATGAAGGTTTTTATTATAATCAAAAACAACAATTGTTAGACGATAATGGTAATCAAGTAAAATTCCTTATTCTTGTTAAATCTGAAGATAAATCTAGAATTGATACAGCCATTCAAATTAAGGAAGATTTAAGCCATATTGGCATTCAAACTGACTTACAAATTCTCAATTTTAATCTTGTGCTCAAAAAGTTATTAGTAAGTCGAGATTGGGATTGTTATGTTGGGGCATTTTCAGGGGGGGAAGTGGAGCCGAATCAGTTATTTCCTATGTGGAATAGTAGAGGATCTTTTCATCAATTTAACCAAGGACCACAACCCAAAGAAACTAATATTAAGGGATGGAAAGTATCTGATTGGGAATTAACCATTGACAAACTTTTTATTCAAGGATCTCAAGAATTTAATGAAACAAGACGTAAACAAATTTATGGAGAATTTCAACAAATTGTCGTTGAGCAATTACCCTTTTTTTACTTAGTTAATGGACTCTCATTACAAGCCGCCCGTGATACCATAGAGAATGTGAATTTTTCTGCTGTAGGAGGATTTTTCTGGAATTTAGATGAACTAAAAATTAATTATGATTAACCATAATCAATTGTATTGACTTTCTCTCAATAATTCAATCACTTCAATCACTTAGTAAAGTTACAATGAAACCACAAAAAAATTCTCTTTCCCATAAAATTGCCTCAAATATACTAACAATAATACAATCTACTACTCCCATTGGAGAATTTTATAAAAATGTGACTTATCTAAGTCATAAAAATGATCCTAATAGTCTTGATTTTACCTTAGGAGACTCCCATGAAATGCCTCTACCTGGATTTGTAGAAGCCATACAAAAACATACTATTCCTCGTGAATTAGGGTGGTATGGATACAAAGAAAGTTTACCAAAAACTAGAGAAGTTGTTACCCAAGCCCTCAAAAAACATCGTAATATTTCTATTTTACCCGATGATATTTTAATGACCAATGGAACAGTCGTCGGTTTAGCAATGTGTCTAAAACTTCTGGTAGAAGAAGGAGAGGAAGTCATTATTAATCTTCCTCCTTGGTTAGGTTATCGTAAGATGGTGCAATCCGTAGGTGCGCAAACAATTGGTATTCCAGTTAAACCAAAAACCTTTGATTTAGATTTAGAAAAAATAGCCAATTCTATTACCCCAAAAACCCGTGTAATTTTAATTAATACACCTCATAACCCCACAGGTAAAATATTTTCTGAGAACACCTTAATTCAATTAAGTAATATCTTAACTGAAGCATCTTATAAGTACGGAAAACCTATTTATTTAATTTCTGACGAAACCTTTAGCCGTATTGTATTTGATAATAAGAATTGCCCAACTCCTACACAATTTTATCCCTATTCTTTCCTCGTTTATGGCTATAGTAAAACCTGGATGGCTCCAGGACAAAGAATTGGTTATATTGCTTTACCTGAAACCATGCCTGAGCGTCAAGAAATTAAACGATTAATGGGTTATTTACAAACTCTAGGTTTTGGATGGTGTTTTCCCAGTGCATTAATGCAATATGCCCTAGAAGACTTAGAAAAGTTAGACCTCAAAGTAGATAAATTGCAAGCAAAACGTGATCTTATGGTCAGAGAATTACAGAATATGGGCTATGAAGTTAATATCCCCGAAGGAACTTTCTTTTTATTAGTAAAAACCCCTCTAAAAGATGACTGTGCTTTTGCTGAATTATTGGCTCAAAAATATCAACTGTTTGTCTTCCCTGGAACCCCCCAAGAAATACCAGGATATATTCGCCTTTCTTTAACCGCAAATGATGACATGATTAGCCAAGCTTTACCTAAATTTAAAGCAGCGATGGATGAAGTCAGATAATTTCAATCATTAAGATAGAACGAAAGGAAGATATTGACAAAGAGTAACGGCATCAACTCCCAACTCAGTGCGCTCTTTTGCTGCTAAAATTCCAGCTTGAGCGTGCCACCAAGCTGCCGTTGCCACTATATTATCCAGAGACGAGTTGTTAATCACCGTTTGCGCTAATAATCCTCCCATCAAACCCGTTAATACATCACCACTCCCCCCTCTAGCTAAAGCCGGGGTACTCTCAGGAATCAGCCAAATTTTGCCTTGAGGGTGGGCAATAACGGTTCTGGCTCCTTTTAATAAAATAATGGCTCCGCTTTCCTCAGCAGCCCTTTTTGCTGCACTGAGACGATCTTTCTGGGGGTGAACAATCTCAGGAAACAAACGCTTAAACTCTCCTAAATGAGGGGTTAAAATCGTCATACCTTTACGTTGCGATAAGGTGGAAATCGTTCCCAACTTAGCCAAGATATTGAGCCCATCAGCGTCTAAAATAACGGGACATCGAGCTTCTAACACTTCAGTAACAATCTTAGTCGCCTCCTGAGTCAACCCTGGACCGCAAGCGATGATATCATAGGAATCGAAGTCTGTTGCAAGTGGGGGCAACCCAACGAGCGCCCCCTTTTCCGTTTCAGGACAATCAATGACTAAACCATCAGGAATCTGACTAATTAACAAGGGCTTCAGGGACTCAGGAACCGCAACCGATAGCATTCCCACTCCACTCGCTTTGGCCCCTAAACCACTCAAAATACTAGCTCCTGAATAACGCCGAGAACCAGCTATGATCAATAAATGGCCCTGTTGATATTTATGAGTCAGTTGGGGACGAGGCAAAGGTAAAAACCCTAGTGCTAGGGTTTGGGTTAAAATTTGGCAAGGAAGAGGTTGGGAGATAACTGAATAAACATCCCGCAAAGTAATACCAAAGTCAATTCGGTGTACTCGACCGGTATAAGCTAAGGCTTGATCTTGAAAGTAGACTGGTTTCCATAACCCCAAACATAAACTATGAGTGGCTTTAATTGCCGTTCCCAATACGGCCCCTGTATCAGTATCTAACCCAGAAGGAATATCTATACTAACTACAGGTGTCGACCATTGATTGATCAGATCAACATCCTTAGCTAGATTACCCAACAGCGATCGCCTTAGTCCAAAGCCGAATAAGCCATCAATAATGAACTCACTATTGCGCAACATTTCTATATCGCCACAGCAAGGAATACCCAAACTCTCTGCATAGTTAGCGTGTTGTTGAGTTAAGGCTTTAAGTTTGGCAAAAGGGCGATACAAACAGACATCGTATCCATGCAGATGTAATTCTCTGGCGATCACTAAGGCATCCCCTCCGTTGTGGCCAGGCCCCACTAATACCGAAACTTTAGAGCATTCCTTGAGGGGGTAAAGGGTTTGAATACTCTTAAACATCATCAAAGCAGCCTTTTCCATTAAAGCTGCCACTGGCATTCCCCCCGCAAAAATACGACCCTCAATACTGGCCATTTGTTCAGCCGTTACAATAATCGAATCAAGTTCTTGTCTGTGGTGCACAACCATAATTAATAGGTGATCCTTATCAGTTTGGGTTACCGATTTCTTTGTTATTTTTGGAACTCATACACCAAGTTATCAGAAAATTGGGTTTAAAACCCCGTCCTTTTAGGAAGGAATTAAAGTTAAGCCACCTAAATTCAAGAAACGGAAATCAAAACAGTCTGCTAAATTCACAGATAATGGATTTAAAATTAATCAACATAACGTTTATTTAGCTAAAATAGGTAAGTTAAAGATAATTTGGTCTAGGGAATTACCCTCTAAGCCATCATCTATTACCGTAATCAAAGATAGTGCGGATAGGTATTTTCTTAGTATGGTGTGTGAAGTTAATCCCAGAATACTACCTAAAACTAATAATAATTGTGGTCTGGATTTAGGTATTATTGATTTTGCTACTTTTGATAATGGAGAAAAAGTCAAAGCCCCTAAGCCATTAAAATAGTAATGGTTTGGGAAATTCTTTAATGATTTTTGCTAGGGCACTCTAAAGTCATCACTCCATCAAACCGAGAGTTTGCTCTTGTTTTTCAAGGGGGTAAATATTTAGAGGAAGCTTTCTATTGATTAACATAATCTGAATCTAGATTTTTTGCTTATTTAATTAACCAAAACCTTGTTTTCAGGTAAAATAAACCCATTTTACATTTCCCATATCTTTTGTCTCATAGTTTGTAACTATTTTGTATAAACGATCGCATTGTTGAGAGTGATTACTTAAGATTCTATTTAGAGAACCCAGGCCAACAAAAAAACGAGGTTACACTTATTCAGTGGTGTTCCCTAGACACTTCAACAGTCAAACAAGATCAAAGTTCTCTTGATCGTACAACCCGTAGAGTTGGTAGGAATTATATGACGAAGCGAACCTTTGGTGTCATCGGCTTGGCGGTGATGGGAGAAAATCTAGCCCTCAATGTCGAAAGTCGAGGCTTTCCTATTGCTGTATATAACCGTACAGCCAGTAAAACAGAAGAATTCATGAAAACAAGGGCTCAGGGCAAAGATGTCAAAGCGGCCTATTCATTAGAAGAATTTGTACAAATCTTAGAACGTCCCCGTAAAATCTTAGTAATGGTTAAAGCAGGTGCGCCTGTTGATTATGTTATTGAAGATTTAAAGCCTCTTTTAGAAGAAGGGGATATGATAATCGACGGTGGTAACTCCTTATACGAAGATACCGAAAGACGCACCAAAGACCTAGAATCAACCGGTCTTGGTTTCGTAGGAATGGGTGTCAGTGGCGGTGAAGAAGGTGCCTTAAACGGTCCTAGCTTGATGCCTGGCGGTACCAAAGCAGCCTACGAAGAATTAGAACCCATTTTAACCAAAATTGCTGCACAGGTGGATGATGGTCCCTGTGTTACCTTTGTTGGTCCCGGTGGTGCCGGACATTATGTGAAAATGGTTCACAACGGCATTGAGTACGGCGATATGCAGTTAATTGCAGAAGCCTACGACATCATGAAAAATGCTCTTGGCCTCAGCAACGAAGAATTACACGAAGTTTTCAAAGAGTGGAATACCACCGATGAACTTAATTCTTTCTTAATTGAAATTACGGCAGATATCTTCAAGTATGTTGACCCCGATAGCAAGAAACATCTGGTTGACCTCATTTTAGACTCTGCTGGACAAAAAGGAACCGGTCGCTGGACTGTGGTAAGTTCCTTAGAGTTAGGGGTTCCCATTCCCACCATGTACGCTGCGGTGAATGCACGGGTTATGTCTTCCTACAAAGAAGAAAGAAAGTCCGCATCTCAACAGTTAACTGGTCCAACTATTAGCTTTGACGGAGACAAAAAAGCCTTTATTAGTAAGGTAAGAGACGCTCTCTACTGTTCTAAAATGTGTTCCTATGCTCAAGGAATGGCTTTAATTGCTAAAGCTTCTGCTGAGTATTACGGTAACCAAGTCAGCTTACCCGAATCTGCCCGTATTTGGAAGGGTGGTTGTATTATTCGTGCGGGCTTCTTAGATAAGATTAAGAAGGCATTTGTAGATAATCCTGATCTACCTAACCTACTCTTAGCCCCTGAGTTTAAACAAAGTATATTAGATCGTCAAGACGCTTGGCGTGAAGTGCTAGTCTTAGCGAATCAAGTGGGCATTCCTGTTCCGGCATTTAGTGCTTCTCTAGACTACTTTGATAGCTATCGTCGCGCCGATTTACCTCAAAACTTAACCCAGGCGCAAAGAGACTACTTTGGTGCGCATACCTATGAGCGTGTTGATAAACCCAGAGGTGAAGCTTTCCACACCGAGTGGGCAGCCTAGTTTCTCTAATTAACCCTAACAGAATTGTTAACCCTTCTCGATAACGAGAAGGGTTTATTACTTAGACACTTTTATTTAGAAAAGTAAAGATTCTTATTTTTTCATCTTGCGAGCCATGTCACGGAACATATCCATGCTAGTGTCACTCTGGCGACGCTCTGAACTAGCAGATGATGTGCTTTGAGAGGTGGTACTCTCTTTTCCTTTACTAGGAGAAACAGGGTTATTTGCGGCTTTCCGCTTCTCCATAGAAGAAATTTCCTGAACCAATTCACCACCGTTGGCAAAGGTACGTCTAATGGTGATGGGCTTACGCATAAACTCAGTATCGCCTAAGGTTTTAGCTTCATCATTATCTAAGAAAAAAGCTTCCTTACGTTGGGGTTGAATGGGGGTAGTATCGGGTTCATCGACAAACTTGGCTTTACGTCCACTAAAAAGTCCAAAAAATCCTGCCATAATCAGGTTGCTCTCCTAACTGTTTTATGATTAATAAGGTTTCAATATATTACAGTTTATCAAAAAATATTAAAAAATTCTCTTATCACCACAAAAATATGAAAATTTTTTGAGAGGGGAGTAGAGTAGAATCCGACAAGATTCACTCAAGAGAGGTTTTCGAGAGCTTTTCTAAATCTAAAGCACTAATATATTGATAAGAGTCTTCAATTAATCCTTTACCCCTTAAAAAACCTGTATTGGCTCCAGGACAGATATATTTAAGGGTTTCAGCAGAAAAGCACTCACTTAGTTTGGCAACACTCTTAAGTTGGCGCAACCAATGAAAAGTTTTTTCTAATCTTAAAGGAGTGGGATGTCCTTGATGATTAGGAAGCAAATGTCGTCCCGTAAAGAGAATCCCTCCATGTTGTTGCCAATAAAGACAAGAAGAACCGGTAGAATGGCCGGGAGTCCAAATGGCCTTGGCGGTGTCCGTGAGAATCATTTCCTGCTCAAATGAGGTGATATTAAGGGTGGGTAACAGATAAGCCTCTTGTTCTTGAACAACTATCTTGCATCCTAGGGCATTGTGCCATTCCTTAACCGATGAACTCATTCCCCCACGATGAGTTAAAAATAACCATTTAGCCCCTCCCCATTGCTCCAAAAAATCAAGATGATCATCACAGTAAAAAGGACAGTCGATTAAGATGTTGCCAAACTTTTCTACAATCAAATAAGAAGTACCCCCCAAAATTTCTCGATTAGGGGCAAAGGCAAATAAGCCATCAATCAGCAGACGAGGGACTTTCGGACTTTTAAGCTTGTTTGAATTCATTTATGGGAACAACTTGCCTACAATAGAAAACGGGGACTATCTATCTATTATTCCTTAACTCGTGAATTCTCCCTAAGAAGAACAATCCATCACACAATCTCAACTTTCAATATGTGGTTACTATTCATTACTCTAAGTGCAATTACTTACTATCTGGCCAAGCGTAGTGTTGCCCCTATTACCCGAACCCCTATCTGGATTATTTGGTTGGTGATGATGATGCCAGCCTTTGTGTGGACGGTGTGGTACGAAATCAAGGGAGAAGATGAGCATATGCCCATTCTCTGGATAATTGCCCCTTTAATTATTTGTTTTGTCTTATATGTTTGGCTAATTCGCTTAGGAAGAATTCCTCCATCAGAACAGAAAAAAAACCAATCCCAAAATTCCTTGTTGACTCTTGAAAACCAAGAGCAATCCCCGGAAGACTCCCAAAGCGTTCGCCCCATTACTGCCACAGAAGAGAAATCCCTACGGGATTGTTTTCCTTGGGGAGTATATTACCTACAAAACCTAGATTATAAACCACAAGCCATTTTATGCCGAGGAAAGTTGCGAACAGCCCCGGAAAAAGCTTATCAATCAATTAAGGGTAATATTGAACAAGTCTTTGGCGATCGCTTCTTAATTTTGTTTCAAGAAGGGATACAAGGTAATCCTTTTTTTGCCTTAGTTCCTAACCCTTGGGAAAAAAGTAAAACGAATAAAAAACCCTTAAAGCGACCATTATTTGCTCTAGGACTCTTATTATTAACCCTATTAACCACAACTGTCATTGGTACCATTCAAATAGCAGGAGTTCCTAAAGAAGCCCTGGACAATAATTCTAATTTATTATTAGAAGGACTCCCTTATAGTTTAGGATTAATAGCTATTTTAGGTATTCACGAATTAAGTCATTATTTCACAGCCGTTCGCTATAAAATTGCCACAACCTTACCCTATTTTATACCTATTCCTTTCTTTTTAGGAACCTTTGGTGCTTTTATTCAAATGAAATCCCCTGTTCCCCATCGTAAGGCTTTATTTGATGTAGCCGTAGCAGGTCCCCTAGGAGGATTTATTGTAACTATTCCCCTGTTAATATGGGGAATCTCGTTATCAGAAATTGTACCACTTCCTTCAGCAGAAAATGCTTCTTTACTCAATGTTGAAGCCCTTGATCCCCGCTTTTCTTTTCTTTTTGCTATTTTGGTCAAACTGGTTTTAGGCAGTAGTTTTGTAGCCGAAAAAGCCATTCATCTTCATCCCCTAGCTGTGGCCGGTTATATCGGATTAATTATCACTGCCCTGAATTTAATGCCAGTGGGACAGTTAGATGGAGGACATATTGTTCATGCCATGTTTGGTCAGCGGACTGCTAATATTGTCGCAAGACTAACGCAAATTTTTATGCTACTTTTAGCTATGATTCGGCCCGAATTTTTGATTTGGGCAATTCTTTTATTCATCATGCCTATTGCTGATCAACCAGCCCTCAATGATGTCACAGAATTAGACGATAAAAGAGATATTATAGGTCTGGGCTCTTTGACATTACTCTTATTAATTTTATTACCCCTTCCAGGAGCTATCGCCCATTGGCTACAGATTTAAAAAGGGGTAGAATAGCAAAGACTTATATTTTTAGGAGTGTAAGAAACCCATGACAGGAACAGCTATTGCCGCTTTTGTTACATACATTGTCGTCTTTACTGCGATCGCCCTAGGACTCTATTTTGGTCTACGGGTTGCCAAAATCATTTAGAAACGATGTCGGCAGTCATGCCGACACCATTTGTCTGATCTGCTTCAGAAAAAGACCAACAATATACTTGACAAGTCCCCAAGAGTTGTTGTTATAATTACAAAGGCAACATCAATTGTTGGGGTGTCGCCAAGCGGTAAGGCAGCGGGTTTTGGTCTCGCCATTCCTAGGTTCGAATCCTAGCACCCCAGTCACAGTCTAGCTCAATAACTTGTCCTGGAAACTACTTGCCTTGTCAGGATCGGGTATTTTCTGGGCTAGTGTTTTAACGAATTCTTCCGGAGATATCTGGGGATTTTTCTTAACGGTTTTTTGACAAATCAACGAAGCCATCGGGCCAATTAGTTCAGCTAATGCGGATTGACATCGATCTACAAAATCGGGGTCGATGGATGTTGAGGTTTCATCAAAATTGAAAGACTTCGGTTTTGGAGGCAAAGGTAAAGGGGAAATGGGAGGAGCAACCCGAGTAGGCATTTCTTCTGTGTCTCCTGCTCTTCTATTATCCAGGGGAAAGTTACTCAGAAAACTATCAGAACCATACAAATCATGGTAAATTTTCTCCAACTGGTTAATAATAACTTGTGATGAAGAAGGTCTGTCACTAGGCAAACGAGCCATCAGTCTTTCAATAAGATCAGCCAATTCAGGAGATAGATTAGGAACTTGGTCTTGCCAGTTTAACTTATCCACATGGACATCGTACAACTCACTAGGATGTTTTCCTGTCAACAAATAAACTATTGTTCGTCCGAGGGCAAAAAAATCGGATTGGGGGACAGCTTGACCATTCAACTGTTCAACAGGGCTATACCCCGCCGAAAATAGCCCTGTAACCTCTCCCGTTGATTGTTTTGATAGATAGGTATCTGTAACCTCCCTAGCGGTGCCAAAATCGATTAACACCAATTGTCCTGTGGAACGCAACATAATGTTAGAAGGCTTGATATCACGGTGGAAGAAATTATGATGATGAATCTCCCCCAAAATCCGTAATAACTGCATCAACCATTGAATGGCAATCTTTTGAGAGATACACTTACCCCTTTGTTTCATATATTGACTTAAGTTTAGTCCCTCTATCTTTTCCATTACGAGACAGTAGAGAGGAACCTTACTATCTTTTACATAAAAGGTAAAATGTGCATCTGGCTTAACTTTTGGGATTCCTGGATGATTAAGACGACTTAAAACATGGACTTCTCTCTCAAATAGTTCAACATATTTAGGATGATTGTGTAACAGAACTTTGAGAACCTTAAGACTCGATTGATCAGAGGCTACGTTATTGGGGTCACTGTCTTCTATTTCGTAGGTTTTGCCGAACCCTCCACCCCCTAACTCTTTGATAATACGATAGCGTCCCTCAAGCAGCAACTCTGAGCCACAGCTTTGACAAAAGAGGGATGTGTCCTGGTTATCAGGATGAGAACATTGTGGGTTGATGCAGAGGCTCATCTGGACTTATGATTCGCTCAACTTTTTTCTAGTTTAGACTGCCAGATTCAGTTATACACTAATTTCTTGATTGAAATCTTTTTCTTATTTTTATCAGGCAGCTAAGGGTAGTGCGATAAAAAAATACATGATATCATAAGAGGTTGCAGTATTTATTTAATGACTTCTATGAGTTTGACCGCTAACGAAAAACAAACCCTCATAAGTGAGTACCAAGTTCACGAAACTGACACGGGATCATCCGATTTACAGGTTGCTATCTTAACAACACGAATTACTCAACTAACTGAACATCTCAAAAAGAATCCTAAAGATCATGCTTCGCGTCGAGGACTTCTCAAAATGATTGGCCGTCGTAGACGTTTGTTAGCATATATTAGTAAAAAAGATTCAGGACGTTATCAAAACTTAATTAAACGTCTGGGAATTCGTCGTTAAAAGAACTAGAGGAGGGAAAAATAGCTTGGTTTCCCCCCATCTACCGCTCTTCTCAACTAAAACAATTAAATCCCTGCATGGCCTAAGGCCAAACCTGCCACTAACATTCCTAAAACTAAGAAAGGTTGGGCACTGGCTTGGTATTTGACATCATTTTCCAAGGGATCACGCAAAAAATACATATCTTGAAAAGTAATCTGAGGGATGACTAATAGGAGTAGTATGGCAGCATAAAAGTTTTGATGGATGTAGATCAAGTAGGCTCCAATCCCTGCCTGAAAGACATCAATCATAATCACACAAAGCCAGGCTGCTTGATTGACTCCAAACATAACAGGTAGGGAATTTAAACCCAGTTGCCGATCCCCTTCTACACTCTTAAAATCATTAACAACGGCAATACCTAAACCAGCCAAACTGTAAAATAGGGTCAGAATTACTATTGTCCAGTTTAACTCGCCAAACAAAGCATGGCCAGCCCACCAAGGCAAAGCGATATAACTTGCCCCCAGGGCGTAGTTTCCTAGCCAACCATTTTGTTTTAATTTTAGGGGTGGGGCTGAATAGATATAGGCTAAAAAGGCACCACCTAGGGTCAAACATAACATGATGGGAAAGTCGTGCCCAGCCCATATATCGAGTCCATAGCTTAATGCTATACCTAGTGCCAATAATATTAAGATTTGTGTCACGACTTGAGGAACTGAAATTGCTCCTGAGGGAATAGGGCGATAGGGTTCATTAATAGCATCAATTTCGCGATCATAGAAATCATTAAGGGTTTGGGTATATCCTGCCATTAAAGGGCCTGAAAGCAACATACAGGCTGCTGCCCGCAGGAAGTCTTCTATGCTCCAAATATAGCCCCCTGAAGAAGCCGCCCCACAGACGACACCCCACATGAGGGGTATCCAGGTAATGGGTTTCATTAATTGCAATCGTAACTTCCAAAGGGAAGTTTCCCCGGAACTAGCCCCTTTCATACCCAATAGTTGACGGGTTTTGCTGCTTTGTTCGTTGATATTAGAGGGAGAAGAATCAGACATAGGTTGATGGATAGTTAATAATTTACAGTTACTCTAAGGAACACTCAAAAGAAATCATTAATTTTAAAACTCGCTATATCAGTCAAACCAGCCAATATCATCGTTGGTTAATGGTTTGGCTGATATGGCTGGACTTGAAAACGGTTCTAATTCTTTGGCTTGGCGTGTTAAAGCTGTTTCTTGTACCACTAATTCTTCAGATTCAGATGATGAAGTGGTAGCAAGGGAATTAGAAGTTTCTTGGAGTTGAGTTTGTAAAGAAGTAATGAGTTCATTTTTTTCTGCTAATTCTATGACTAACTCTTCTTTTTGTTGAAGTTGAGTATAGAGTTTTTCAACTAATTCTTTTTGTTCACTTAATTGGGATTGATAGTCTGCTCCCTCTTTTAACTCAGTTTGTAGACGACTGGTTAATGTTTTTTCATTTTTAATTTCATCTTCTAGGGTTTTAACCTGAATTTTCAAGTGATTAACTTGTTTTTTTTCTGTGTCTAAAGCTTGATTTAACTTGGTAATCAGTTCATCTAGTTGGGCTTTAGTCATACGACTGCGATTATTGGGAACCGTCGGATTTTCTGGTGTTTTCTCAATCGTTTCTGAAGTCGTATTGGTTTCTTCTCGTAATAAATCTGATAAACTTTTTTTAGTCATAATTAAATCCAGTCCCGTTGTAATTCTTCAACGACTCGACGATAATCAGCTTGTGCTTCTTTAGCATTTTTGCCACGCCATTCGGTAATAGGAACCCCATCTAAAACGGCTCGCTCGTGGGCTTTGTATTGACGAATAAAGGCATGACAAGCAGGAATTCCCAATTCTAGTAAAGTGTTTTGAGCCTCTAGGGTTTC
>JASJEA010000250.1 GCA_030064935.1 Crocosphaera sp.
ATTCTCAATTCTCAATTCTCAATTCTCAATTCTCAATTCTCAATTCTCAATTCTCAATTCTCAATTCTCAATTCTCAATTCTCAATTCTCAATTCTCAATTCTCAATGTTATCATTATCATTAATTGGCAAAAATCATGACTCAAAATTTTGACATTATTATCATTGGTGCCGGCGGAGTTGGTAGTGCGGCTGCTTATCATTTAGCAAAAGAAAAACAAAAAGTCCTCCTCTTAGAACAGTTTCATATTAATCATCAAAAAGGCAGTTCTTATGGTTATTCTAGAGTCATTCGTTATGCTTACGATAACCCGATCTATGTTAGCTTAATGCGAGAAGCATATCCTCTTTGGTTTGCCTTAGAAAAAGAAGCCCAAGAGACTTTATACATTAAAACAGGGGAATTAGATTTTGGTAATATTAATGCCCCTTCATTAGCACAAGTTGCTGATAGTATGAACAGGGAAAATATTGATTATGAATATTTAAGTGCAGCCGAAATTAATCGACGATTTCCTCAATTTAACATTCCTGAAACCATGGAAGGCTTATATCAGGAAGATACAGGTATATTAAAAGCATCTCATTGTGTCTTAAGTAATCTAAAATTAGCTCAAAATTACGGAGCTATTGTTCAAGATAATACCCCTGTTATTAATATTAATAGTAATGGAGAATTAATTACCTTAAAAACCAATCAAGAAATCTATACATCCCAACACTTGATCGTCGCAGCAGGAAGTTGGACAAAACAACTCTTATTACCCTTGGGATTAAACTTACCTTTAACGATTATGCCTTGTCAACTAGGGTTTTTTAGAGTAGAAAATAATCAAAAATTTATCCCCGGTGAATTCCCCATTTTTCTAGCCCATTTAGTTGGAGAATATGGACAATTTCCCTATGGAATTCCAGCTTGTGATCATCAAGGATTAAAATTATCAACCTTTTATGGATGGGATACAGTTGAAGCCGTAAATGAAGTTAATTATGCCCCCTCTTTAAAGTGGATAGAAACCCTAAGAACCTTTTTGAAGCAATACTTACCCACTGCAAATGGTGAGTTAATTGAAACCAGACGTTGTTTATATACAATGACTCCTGATAAACATTTTATTATTGATCACCATCCCAACTATAAAAATATTTTAGTTGCGGCCGGATTCTCTGGCCATGGGTTTAAATTTACAAATTTAGTGGGTAAAATACTAACAGACTTAATAACACAAGGCAAAACCGAATACGATCTAAGTTTATTTGCCATCAAACGATTTTGATAAATAAGCGTGTCGGAGTAAGAAACGAAAGAAATTAAACAATAAGTCAAAAAAATAGCCAATTTTTAAACCTAAATCAAGAATTAAAATTCAGCAAAAGGAATGGTTCCCCCACTTTTTTTAGGATCACCTCGATGACTATTTTGCCAGTCTTCATCCTCCTTCTCTGGATCAATAGTAGGAGATTTTTCTATCAATTCAGGCGTAATTTCATATTGAACATTTTCAGAAATAATGCCATCATTGTTTTCAAGATCCCAAGACCATTGTTCCGTGTCGGTTTCCTCTATCCCTTGCAAATCTTGCCAATTTCCTGTAGAAGTTTGTAGGGGTTCAACATCTTCAACAGTTGTCACCACAGTATCATTAGCTAAAACCGCCGGCAAAGAAGCCACGATCGCACTTAAAACCATCATACTGACAAAAGCAGGCCAGAGATAATTCACAACTCGTAAAGGTTTCATAGATTATAAGGGTATTCTAACGAAAATAAGGACGAGGCCATAAGCCTTCTATATAAGATACTCAAAAAGAAAAAATATGCAATGCTCAGAGCAAAAATACATCAACCTCTAGACGAATGTTACTAAGTTAACGTAAAAGCCTTTGTGGGCAGAGGGTGCAGGGGGAGAAAGATTTTTTCTGGGCAAGTCAGGGTTGTTGTCAAGATTGTTCCTCCTCTGCTTACCGAAGCTCTGGTAAGGGTTTCAAGAATAACGAGTGCGGCATTCACCTCTAGAGCAAAGATAGAATGGGTTTTACCTGGGTTCGAGCTCAGGAAATTTGCAGACAACTTACTAAAATCAGCAGTCTTAAACCCTCATTGTCTCCTTTAAAAAATCATAACTCCGAACTCCGAACTCCGAACTCCGGACTCAGGTGGGTTTTCGTTAAAATGTAGCTAAGGTTGCCCCCTTCGAGAGCATTAGGGTTGACAATGAAAATTAAATTGCTATCAAATATACCAACGTGGAACTCAAACAGGTTATCATCGCTCACAAAGCTGGAGATCCCCAGAGTAAACAATGGGCGCAAACTTGCGCTAAACAATTAGAAGCCCTTGACTGTAAAGTATTAATGGGGCCAAGTGGTTATAAAGATAATCCTTACCCAGTATTTCTCTCCTCTGTATCAGAAAAAATCGATCTTGCCATAGTTTTAGGGGGAGATGGCACTATACTAGCGGCGGCGCGACAACTAGCCCCGGAAAATATACCCATTTTAGCGGTGAATGTGGGGGGGCATTTAGGATTTTTAACCGAACCCTTTGAATTATTCAAAGATACCGAACAAGTATGGTATCGTTTGCAAAGCGATCGCTACGCTATGTTACAACGGATGATGCTAGAAGCCAGAGTATGTGAAGGTAATCGCTGTTCCCCACAACCTAGTAGCGATCGCTACTACTGCCTCAATGAAATGTGTATTAAACCCGCCAGCATCGACCGAATGCCCACCGCTATTCTAGAAATAGAAGTCGATGGCGAAATTGTCGATCAATATCAAGGAGATGGCTTATTAGTAGCTACCCCCACCGGTTCAACCTGTTACACCGCCTCAGCCAATGGACCAATTATTCACCCAGGCATGGATGCCATCGCTGTTACCCCCATTTGTCCTTTAAGTCTTTCGAGTCGCCCTATCGTTATTCCCCCCGGCTCGGTGGTGGACATTTGGCCCTTGGGAGATTATGAGTTAAACACCAAATTATGGACCGATAGTTCTTTAGCCACCTCCATTTGGCCAGGACAATGGATATCAGTAAGAATGGCCAACTGTATGGCCAAGTTTATTGTCTTACGAGAAAACTATTCGTTTTATCAAACCCTCCGAGAAAAGTTACAATGGGCAGGGACAAGAATCCACTTTGATAATAATCATCGAGTTAACTAACATGGATTATTTGATAGCTGTTGTCAGCGATCGCATTAAAGCAGAAGAAGCGTATACCGCCCTAGAAAAAGCGGGAATTCCCACCAGTCAAGTGAGCATTTTAGGGAAAGGATATAAAACCGCCGATGAGTTTGGCTTTATCGATCCCTCACAACAGGCTAAGAAAAGGGCTCTGTTGATGGCCATTTGGCTGATTCCCTTTGGTTTTATTGGAGGTTATACTTTTGATTTGATCACAGGGGTGAACAGTTTTGACTGGGCTAGAGAACCCTTTAATCACATTTTGGGAGGAGTTGCCGGGGCCATAGGTGGGGCCATGGGTAGCGTTTTTGTCGGTGGAGGTGTGGGTTTATCCGTGGGCAGTGGAGATGCCCTACCCTATCGCAACCGTCTCAATGCAGGGAAATATCTGATCGTCGTACAAGGGGCCACCAGCCTGAAAAATAAAGCCAACACCATCCTGCGTCCTTTAAACCCAGAAAACCTGCAAGGATATACCCAAACTGCCGTTTAAATTTTTCCTTTTTCAAATACCGAATTTTTATCATGTTACCCCGTGAAACAATCCTCAAAGGCATCGAAAACCGTGAAGAAATGACCCGCATTATCGATCAAGGGGAAATCGCTGTCAAAACTTGGGAGGTGGTGGTGAGTGATTTTTTTTCGCCTCCTGTGGTAGCTGAAGTAGAAAGGGCGTTTAGTCAGTTAACCGAAGTAGAAATTATGGTTTGGGGTGGCTATCCCCAAGCAGAAAGACAACGAATTGGGATAACTCGTCCTGAAATACCCCTAGAACAGTCTCAAATTCCCCTTGCAGCCCTGGATATCGCAGGAAACTTTCTTTTTGACCCGGCAAGTCATCGAGACTTCTTAGGAGCCATTCTAGGTACAGGTATTGTCAGGGAAAAAATTGGAGATATCATTGTCTTAGGGGAACGAGGCGGCCAGGTGATTGTGGTTCCTGAGTTGGTGGAATTCCTAGAAAGCAGTTTAACTCAAGTGCGCTCCGTTCCAGTGAAGACACAAAGAATTGAGTTGAGTGAGTTAAAAATACGTCCCCCCAAAACAAAAGAAATGACCACGGTTGAAGCATCCATGCGTTTAGATGCCATCGCTTCTGCTGGATTTGGTATGTCTCGTAGTAAAATGGCTGATGCCATTAATCGAGGAGATGTTAGGGTTAATTGGAAAGACATCACTCAAGCCAGTCATAATGTGGACTCTGGAGATTTAATTACCGTACGGGGTAAGGGGCGTTTAGAAGTGGGGGACGTTGCGGTTACTAAAAAACAACGTTATCGCATTCAATTAACTCGATTTCAATGAAGAATTATGATAGCAATAAGAGATTTTATCTAATAGACTCTATACATTTAAGTAAATTTCGGCTACGATGATTAGGGAGAGATAGCAAACACAATTAAATATATCGTTTAGCTGATCCCAAAAAATGACCAACCATACTTGTCATGTTTTATTAATAGAAGATAACTTAAAAAATATTGAATTATTACAGGATTTATTATCCAAAGGTCAAAACAGTTCTTTGTCTAAGGGAATGAGCTTCCCCATGACTTATGCGACAACTTTAAAAGACAGTTTAGAATACCTTAAAACGGAAAATTTTGATGTTATCTTACTTGATTTAAACTTATCCGATAGTCGAGGACTAACCACTTTAATTAAACTTAGAGATGTAGCCCCCGATATCCCTATTTTGATTAAGATTGATAATGAGAACGAAACCACCGTGGTCGAATCTTTGCAATTAGGGGCTGATGGTTATTTTCCAATAAAAAGTGTTGATAGTAATGTATTAATTCATGAGATTCGTTTAGGCATTGAACGACAAAAATATCGCAGCAAACTAAATCAACAACAAGAAGAACTTAGACAGGAAAGAGAATTTGCTGATTTAAATTCCCTGATAGAATCAAGCCGTGATACCAGTGTGACGGCTAGACTATTCGGCTCATATCCCCTTCAAGAGAGTTTACCCGATGTTTTTGAAGAATTAACCACAGCCTATGGAAACTTATTAGAATTATCCTTAGAACAAAGAATTTTTAAAGTGGATCATCATATTTCCAGAGAACTGAGAACCTTAGCCGATAAATTAGGCTTTCTCAAAGCAAGTCCTAGAGATACCATTGAAATTCACACTCAAGTTTTAAAAGAGAAAACCCAAGATGTCCCTATAATTAAAGCCCAAGCCTATGTCAATGAAGGAAGACTGATGATTTTAGAATTAATGGGTTATTTAGCTTCTTTTTATCGCAAATATTATATCGGTCTCAGTAACATGAACTTATCGGGTAGAAAAAATTATCCCTAGGATTGTATGAATAAGTATCTCCTCAAACTATACATCACAGGAAACACCGTGAATTCTCAACGGGCGATCGCCAATCTTTTTCGTATCTGTCATCAGGAATTGAATGACGAATATAGTATAGAAATTATCGATGTGCTTGAACAACCCGAAAAAGCAGAACAAGCAAAAATCTTAGTCACCCCAACCCTCGTTAAACAGTTACCTCCACCCCTACAACGAATTATCGGTGATATGTCCAACACCCAAAAAGTTCTCTTGGGGTTAGATTTGATTAACCAAGATAAAAATTAACTGAGATTGCTTGGCAAGGGTAAAATAAACAGGCAAAATAAACAAGGAATCATTTACCTAAATACTGATGAGTCAAGAAAACGAACTAGACTATATTGAGAAATTAGAAACCGCCATTCCAGGGTTTGATTTTTTGTCTGAAGGGGGACTTCCCAAAGGGCGCGCCACCCTAGTCGCAGGAACGGCAGGAAGTTCTAAAACCGTTTTTGCTTGTCAGTTTTTAGCCGAAGGAATTAAACGAGGAGAAAATGGTGTCTTTGTTACCTTTGAAGAACCTCCAAAAGCCTTACGCCGCAATATGCGAGGCTTTAACTGGAATATTGCCCAATGGGAACTAGAACGGAAATGGGCATTTGTCGATGCTTCTCCTCAACCCGGAGAACCGATGATGGTGACGGGCGACTACGATTTAGGGGCTTTAATCGCCCGGATTGAGTTTGCTATTCGTAAATACAATGCCAAACGGGTATCTATGGATTCCCTGGGGGCGATTTTTAGCCATTTAAGCGATAGTGCCCAGGTGAGAAACGATCTCTTTCGCTTAGCTTCAGCATTACGGGAGTTAGAGGTAACAGCCATTATGACGGCGGAAAGAACCCAAGAATACGGGGAAATTAGTCGTTTTGGGGTAGAAGAATTTGTAGCCGATAATGTGGTCATTTTACGCAACGTTTTAACCGATGAGAAACGTCGTCGAACTATTGAAATTTTGAAATATCGGGGAACCAATCACCAAAAAGGAGAATATCCCTTCACCATTGTTCCCCATCGTGGAGTGGTTATTATTCCCTTATCCGCCATTGAATTAGAACAACGCTCCTCTAATATTCGCATTACCTCTGGTAGTGAAGAGTTGGATAGGATGTGTGGTGGTGGTTTTTTCCGAGACTCCATTATTTTAGTCTCTGGGGCCACAGGAACGGGGAAAACCTTAATGGTGACGGAATTTATGGATGGAGGTGTAGAAAATAACGAACGCTGTTTAATTTTTGCCTTTGAAGAAAGTCGAGAACAACTGATTCGCAATGCAACTGGTTGGGGAGTTGATTTTCAAAAAATGGAACAGGAAGGCAAGTTAAAGGTGGTGTGTCGTTATCCAGAAACTACGGGGTTAGAAAATCATCTCATTAATATGAAGGAAATTATTGAAACTTTTAAACCGAATCGGGTTGCAGTAGATAGTTTATCAGCCTTGGAACGGGTATCTACCTTAAAAGGGTTTCGAGAGTTTATTATTGGTTTAACGTCTTTTATTAAACAGCAAGAAATAGGCGGTTTATTTACTTCCACCACACCGACTTTGTTGGGGGGCTCTTCTATTACAGAGGCACATATTTCTACTATTACTGACTCGATTATTCTACTACGTTATGTAGAAATGTATGGAGAAATGCGTCGGGGAGTCACAGTATTAAAAATGCGTGGCTCGATGCACGATAAAGATATTCGAGAATTTTCTATTGATAACCAAGGAATGCACATTGGCAAACCTTTCCGCAATGTCACAGGTATTTTATCCGGTTCTCCAATGTACACCGCACAAAGTGAAGTGGAAAGATTAAGCAATTTATTTGAGGAATAATTTGAAGCTCTACAAAAAACTTGCTTCTGGGTACACAAGGCCCATTTTTGCTAGTTTTAGCTTACCCGACGGGAAGCCCCACGCTGTATTTTCCCCAAAAACACCCACGCTCTCTGCGTGGGATGAAAGTCGGGGCAGCACCCATCAGATAATTCTAGCGCATTTATAAAGTTGTGCTAGAATTATCTGATGCT